>CAJWZI010000197.1 GCA_913049615.1 uncultured Alphaproteobacteria bacterium
AGGTTAAAAGCTAGACTGAAAGAGGCCGTTAGATTGGGAGTAACATCATGGCGGGGAATAACGGATTTGACATCGATGAATTGGTGGAGCCGGACCGAGTGCATCGGGCCTGTTATGCGGACGAGGATATCTTTGAACGGGAGATCCGGCAAATTTTCAACAAATCCTGGATCTACGTGGGCCATGAATCCCAAATCCCCAAATCAGGTGACTATGCCACCACGGTGATCGGCCGGCAGCCGGTGATCATGGTTCGCCATCAGGACCGGTCCATCCATGTGCTCTATAATCGCTGTCCCCATAGGGGCACCCTATTGTGCAACCAGAAGTCAGGCAATACGGGCAGCGTCTTTACCTGCAGTTATCACTCCTGGCAGTTCAAGCTGGATGGCAAGGTGCGCCATATCCCAATTCAGGGTGGCTACGACAACACCCGCTTCAGCCTGGACGATCCCAATTTCCATATGAAACCCGTGGCGCGGATGGAAATTTATCGCGGTTTCGTTTTCTCGTCTTTGTCGCCGGATGGCCCGGATCTGAAATCCTGGCTGGGCAACGCCATCGCCGGCATTGATGACATGTGCGACCGGGCGCCCGAGGGGGAAGTTGAGGTCGTGCCCACCTGTTTTCGCATGATCCAGAAATCGAACTGGAAGATATTTTTAGAAAATCAGTTGGATTCAGTGCATCCCTCCATCACCCATTCATCAACGGGATTGGCGGCGCAAAAGGTGGAGAAGGAGATGGAGGCAGAAACCGGCCGCACTCCGCCCTTGTCCTATCACTACATCTCGGCCTTTGCCATGGAGCTCGAAAAATGGGGTGCCCTGGACGTCGTGGGCCATCCCAACGGCCATTGTGTGTTGCAGGGCTATATGGGATTGCGCCCCAATGATCCGGATACCCTGGAATACGAAGAGGTGATGAGGAAGAATTATGGTCCCGATCGGACTGAAGAAATTCTGGACGTCAACATCCATCACCTGTTGGTCTACCCCTGCCTATCCATTCAATCACCCCTGCAGCAGCTACGCGCGGTGCGTCCTCTTGCTTCTAACAAGACATTGACGGAAATCTGGCATTTTCGTCTAAAGGGTGCGCCGGAGGCCATCTATCGTCGGTCCCTAGACTATTTCTACCTAGTGAATTCGCCGTCGACCATGATCAACGCCGATGATCTTTATAACTTCTGGAAATGCCAGGTTGGGCTTGAGAGCGATGGTGGTGATTGGGTCAGTTTTCACCGCAATGCCGGTCAGGATTTGGTGGACGACGGTGTTGCTACCTCCGTCATCGGATTTTCCGAACTGCCTATGCGTAATCAGTTCAAAGCTTGGCGCGCCTATATGACCGCAGAGGAGCGGACATGAGCGCCGGCGTCAGTCTCAAAACCCAGCATAAGGCGGAACAATTTCTCTATCGCCAGGCGGAAATCCTGGATGATCGGATTTGGGATGATTGGTTGGCTTTGTTCACGGCGGATGGTCATTATTGGATGCCGGCCACGCCGGAGCAGACAGAAGGCGAAGGACAACCTAATATCTTCTATGAGGATCATTATCTGATGCGGATCCGTATCGGCCGCATCAATCATCCCAACGCCTGGTCGCAATCTCCGCCCAACCGTACGGGACACGTGGTTTCCAATGTCATCGTGGAATCAGAAGATGCCGCGACCGGTGATCTGGTAGTGCGTTCCAAATTCCACGTAGTCGAATTCCGCAATGACGAACAACGCTATTTCGCGGGCAAATACCGCCACGATCTAGTATGCACGCCGGCCGGCTATCGCATCCGGCTACAACGGGTAGATATCGTCAATGTGGAAGGACCGTTTGATTATGTTCTGCAGTACTGGATCTAGAAGCAACCGGTATAGAAATGACAGCTGCACCGAAAGTCGTCGAAGGAAATTGTGCCTGGCGGGGTAGCGCCATGGTGAATGACCCCCGCCACCGGTTCACCTTGAGCAAGGAACATGTCGCTGAATTGCAAATAGCGCTGGAATCGGTCCAGACCCGGGGCCTGAGCTGGGAGCATATGACGAGGGAGGATTTTCCCCTCCCCTGTCTGTCTCTCAAGTTGGCGGATATTGCTGAGGAGTTAGAGAACGGTAGCGGCTTGGCAAATCTTTCTGGGTTACCTCTGTCTAAGTTTGGCAATGGGTTACGTCATGTCTGGTATGGAATTGGACTGAATTTAGGCCTGCCGGTATTTCAGGACTATAACGCTCAACTTATGAGGGACATAGAGGATCGGGCAGAGGATACCGATAGCATCGAAGGGCATAAGCTGGCCACACTAGATGGAAACACTTTCCTATCGTCCAAGGCGAGAACCCTGTCAAATGGCATCCTCCGTTTTCACACTGACCGAGCGGATGTGGCTGCACTTTTGTGTGTTCGACAAGCCAGGACTGGTGGGGTTAGCCGCATTGCGTCTTCTGTTGCCGTGCATAACGAAATGCTGCGTCGTGAGCCGGAGCTGGCGGCGCTGTTGTACGAACCCTTGCATCGGGCCCGCCTAGGTGAGGAATGGGGCGGCGAAAATCTTAGCTATGCGCTGCCGGTATTCGGTCAACTTGAGGGCCGTTTTACTTCTCATTATTCGCGTACCTATGTAGAGGCGGCACAAGAAATGCTGGGTGTCCCGCGCATGGAAAATCGCCATTGGCGGGCGTTGGATTTGCTTGCCGAACTAGCAGATGAGCTTTGTTTTGAGATGACGATGCAGCCGGGCGATATGCAATTTATCAACAACCATGTGATCTATCATGCGCGCACCGCTTACCACGATCATATAGACGCTGGTTTAGACCGGCGTCGTCTGTTGTACCGACTCTGGTTGGCCATGCCTAACAGTCGAGCGTTGCCGGCTGATCATGCGGTTCTGTGGCGTGATGTCGATGCGGGTTCACTGCGCGGCGGCATCGCTCAACACTAAATCGGGGGTCATCAATGGCGGCTAATACAGGTCAGGTCGGGCCGGATGATGTCTGGCTGGGTAAGCTTAAGGAAGAGATTTTGGAGCCTGATCTGCCGATTGTGGATCCTCACCATCATCTTTGGTTGCGGAACGGTTACAGCTATTTGATGCCGGAATTGGCGGTGGATTTGGGTAGTGGACATAACGTGGTTGCTACCGTGTTTGCCGAATGCCACTCCATGTACCGTAGGAACGGACCGGAACAAGAGCGCTCTCTCGGCGAGACGGAATTCGTGCGGGGCCAGGCGGCCATGAGTGACGGTGGGCAGTACGGCTCTGCCCGTGCTTGCCAGGTTTTGTTTGGTAATGTGGACATGACCCTGGGTGCGGATGTTGCTTCACTCTTGGATCAACATATTGATGCTTCCGGGAACCGGTTCCGCGGGGTGCGGTATTCCACCGGCTGGGATCGGGACGAACGCATCCACAATGTGGCTCCCAACCCGCGCATGTTAATCGATGCCAGGGTGGTGGCAGCGGCTCGGGTCCTGGCAGATAAAAATCTCTCACTTGACAGTTGGCTCTATCACCCGCAGTTGGAAGAGGTCGGACAGTTAGCCGATGCATTGCCTGATTTGCGTATCGTCCTCAACCACGTGGGTAGTCCTATTCTGGGCGGTCCCAATCGTGGCAAAATGGACGAAGTATTCCTAGATTGGCGAGATCGAGTTCAGGTGGTGGCGAAACGCCAAAATGTTTTTGTCAAGCTCGGTGCATTGCCGATCCGCATGCCTGGCTTTGACGGTGACCGTAACTTGCCGCCGGGTTCAGAAGAAGTAGCAACTTCGTGGAAGCCTTGGATAGATACATGCATCGAAGCGTTTGGTCCGTCTCGCTCTATGTTCGAATCTAATTTTCCAGTGCAGAAGCGCTGGTGCAGTTATCAGGTGTGCTGGAATGCCTTCAAACGCATCGCTGCTGACTTCTCTATGGACGAAAAACAGGACCTGTTCGCCGGTGCAGCTGCCAGAGCCTACAATATGCCAATTTAGTTGGGCGAATTTGGGGGCGTTGGACGTCACGGCAATGGCACACTTGGAACCCATAGATAGCCATCCTGATCGATAATATAAGCTTCCCGCAACCCGTGTGGCTTGTCCAAGGTGCCTGCTAACACCTCAAATCCCAAAGCGCGTGCCTTGGCCTCAGCATCATCTGGATTGCGGCCATAAAGTCTTAATTCTACGCCAATGCCACGTGCAGGACGATCGTTTAAGATCCCATTTACTGAATGGTTGTTATAGGTATGATCCGCGTGCAACATCCATTCCGCACCAAAAGCCTGCATGGCGGCAAAATCGGGATCGTTATGAAGGATTTCGGCCGCCAGAACTTCCGACTGGAAACTCAGGGCCGCTAAAATGTCGCGGACTATCAAGTTTACTCCTAAGCCACGCAATCTACGGCCATATTCCGGTGCTGGCATCCAGGGTGGTTGGGTGGCCAGTTTCATATTTTGCTCCCTTTTCCGGATTTCTACGGTATAAATAAAGTGGACTAATTTTAGATATAAAATATATATAAATTATAAAGCCAATTTTTTCGATGGGTAATCCGTATGCCAGCAAAAGGAATGTTTTTCGCATTA
>CAJWZI010000198.1 GCA_913049615.1 uncultured Alphaproteobacteria bacterium
GTTCTGCCACATCGCCAAAGGCATCCGCAAAGGCTTCGGCCGTCATCCGGTTTAATTCATCGAGCACATAGATCATGGGAATTTATTGATTGTAGACCCAGGCACCGAGTTTCTGGCGTTCATCTTCGGTCATGCCGGTTTCATTGCCAAGGGGCATGGCGCGGGTCTGCACGGCGAATAGGACAACCTGTTTACCGTGCCGGCCTAGCTGATCGATATTTTCCAGAACAATGGCCTTGGGCGGCGCATCGAAGTACTCGCTCTTCGGATTTGCCGCATGACAAGTTGTACAATGCTTTTGCACGATCGTCATGACCTCGACATCAGAAACCACACCATCCACGATATTGCGCTGCTGCGGCGCGGTCATGTAGATAGCCGCGATCAAAGCGATCAGGATAACCGGCAGCGCTGCACGATATTTGGCGAAGGGTTCGCCCACCTCATAGCTGACCAGCACATGGCGCAGGCAGGCTCCGCCCACAATGACGAAAGCCACGATCAACCAGGCCTGGGGATGCCCAGACAACATGGGATAATGTCCCGACACCATCAATACTAGAACCGGCAGGGTCAGGTAGGTGTTGTGAACAGAGCGTTGCTTCCCAATTTCACCATACTTGGGATCCGGGGCATCCCCCGCCAGCAGAGCCGCGGTGATCTTCTTTTGATTGGGAATGATAATCGCGAAGACGTTTGCCGCCATGATAGTACCTATAAAAGCACCCACATGGATCAAGGCCGTGCGCTCAGAAAAAACATGCGTATAAAAATAGGCAGCCGCCAACACCCAAACAAAACCGATGATGGCCAGCAAGGTAATCCGCTTGCCGATGGGACTGCGGCACAGGGCATCATAAACAAACCAGCCTACGGCCAGGGAAGTGATGGAAATGCCGATCGCCTGCCAGGGTTCCAGCGCCAAAACGGACGGGTCGATCATCCATGCTCCGGCTTCCAAATAGAACTGCAAAATCAATAGCAGAAAACCGGTGACCCAGGTCAAGTAGGCTTCCCATTTGAACCATACTAAATCTACTGGGAGCTCCTTGGGTGCAATCGTATATTTTTCAACATGATAAAATCCGCCGCCGTGCACCTCCCACGTAGTGCCGATAACACCGTCCCTCATCTTCTCCCGTTTTTTTAGGGAGAGATCCAAGGCAATAAAATAAAAAGAAGTACCGATCCAGCCAATGCCGGCAATTATATGTCCCCAGCGGACCAGCAGATTGGCCCAGTCGAAGGCAAAGGCAAGCATGAGGATTACTCCGAAGGATCATGCCGGCCGACCCGCCTTTTCAGGCGGGCCGGCGCAACATAGTGACGTCTATTTCGGCAGTTTTCCGTCAATACCTTTGACGTACCAGTTCATACCCGCCAACGTGCCATCGTCCATGACCTTACCTGCAGCTAAAGCCATGGAGCCGTCCTGCTTGTAAAGCGGCCCAGAGAAAGGATGAAGTTTTCCAGTGGTGATTAAGGCCTGGGTCTTCTTGGCCATGGCTATCACATCCGACGGCATGTTGGTGTAGGGCGCCATTTCCACCGTACCGTCAGCCAGGCCATCCCAAGCGCCGGATGTTTTCCAAGTGCCATTCAAAACTGCCTTGGTACGGCGCACATAATAAGGCGCCCAATTGTTAACGATGGAAGTCAGCTGCGCTTTCGGTGCGAATTTGATCATGTCCGAGGCTTGACCAAAACCCATAGCGCCCTTTTCAGCAGCAATCTGCAACGGCGCAGTGCTGTCGGTATGCTGGGTAATTATATCAGCACCCTGGCCGATCAGTACCTTGGCCGCGTCCGCTTCCTTGCCCGGGTCGAACCAGGAATTAACCCAAATGACCTTCACCCTAAAGTTCGAGTTGACAGTCTGGGCACCCAGAATGAACGAGTTGATGCCCATCACCACTTCCGGAATAGGAAAAGAGGCGATATAGCCCGCAACACCGGATTTGGACATCTTGGCCGCGATTTGGCCGATGATGTAACGTCCTTCATAAAACCGGGCGTTGTAGGTGGCGACATTGTTGGACCGCTTGTAACCCGTGGCATGTTCGAATTTTATCTTCGGGAAGCGCTTTGCCACTTTCAGTGTGGGATCCATAAAACCAAAGGATGTGGTAAATATCAGGCCAGCACCTTGGCGCGCCAGTCGTGTAATGACCCGTTCGGCGTCAGGTCCTTCGGCAACCTTTTCAACGAACACAGTTTCAACTTTATCGCCCAGCTCTTTCTCGAGAGCGAGGCGGCCCTGATCATGTTGGTAGGTCCAGCCATGATCGCCGACAGGTCCCACGTAGATGAATCCGACTTTTAATTTGTCGGCGGCGGATGCGGCGCCCGTGGCAAAGACCATCGCCAGGGACAACACCATCAAACTGATGAGTTTTTTCACTGTTAGCTCCTTCTGCCTTACAAGTTTAAATCTTTTCGCGGTGCTTGTTGTCTTGCCGCCTACGTCGTCCGCAAAGCGTTGACGGTTGTTCATGCCCTACCTCTCGGGCGCGAATGGTTGGCCAATACAGGCCGGCGTGTTGACCTTGGTCAAGGTCTTGTTACCGGAAATGATAATCAACACGATGATTGTAACAAGATAGGGGAGCGATGACAGCAGTTGCGATGGAATATCCACACCCAATGCCTGCACATACAGCCCCATGATCCAGACTGTTCCGAAAAGATAGGCGCCTACCAGTACCCGTTTCGGCAGCCAGGTAGAAAACACCACTAAAGCCAAGGCAATCCAGCCTCTTCCGGAACTCATATTCTCTATCCATTGCGGCGTATAGACCAAGGACAGATAGGCTCCTGCCAGTCCGGAACAGGCGCCGCCGAAAGCGATGCAGCCATAGCGCACCCGGATCACGTTGTAACCCAGGGCATGGGCCGAGTGATGGTTGCCGCCCACCGCACTGACGATCAGGCCGATGCGGGTGCGAAACAACACGTAGGCGACGCCAGCAGTGCTGATCAGCGATCCATAGACTAGGATGTCGTGGCCAAAGACGACGGGGCCGATGAAAGGAATTTCGTTTAAAACCGGAATGTTTAGGGCTTCGAGCTTGACCCCGGGCAGGCCGGTAAAATTTTCGCCAATCATGCCAGATAGCCCCAGGCCCAGCAGCGTCAATGACAGGCCGGTGGCCACCTGAGAGGTCATCAATGTCTGAGTCAGAAATGCGAACAGCAGGGACATAGCCACACCGGCGATAAGCCCTCCACACACGCCCAATATTGCGGAACCGGAAGTATAAGCGGCCACAAAACCACAAACCGCACCCATGATCATCATGCCTTCCACACCCAGGTTCAAGACACCTGAACGTTCCGTAACCAGTTCTCCGATCGCCGCCAGCAAAAGGGGCGTCGAGGCGGTGATGATGGTGAGAATGACCGCTTCCAAGGCACCCATCGTGTCCGCCTATGCCTCTTTCGCAGCGCCGAGGCCGGGCGCCATCTTTATGCGGTAATGTATCAGGGTTTCACAGGCCAAGATCAGGAACAACAGCATGCCTTGGAAGACCTGTGCCATCTTATCCGAGATGCCAAGTTCGACTTGAGCTGCCTCACCACCCAGATAAGTGATGGCTAACAGGATGCCGGCGAAAATGACCCCAATGGGGTTCAGCCGGCCCAAAAAGGCAACAATTATCGCCGTGAAGCCATAGCCAGGCGAAATGACCGGTTGCAACTGACCGCTGGGGCCCGCTACCTCGCAAATTCCCGCCAGACCCGCCAAAGCGCCTGAGAGCAGGAAGCACGTCCAAATCACCCGTTTCTGCGCGAAACCGCCAAAAGCTCCAGCTCGGGGTGAACTGCCGATCACGCGGATTTCAAATCCCCGAAGCGACCGGCCCATCATCATCCAAAGCAACAGAGCCGCCACCAAGGCAAAGATAGCGCCGATATGAACACGCCCTTCCCCCAGCAACGGCAACAGTTGCCAGCCTTCGAAAGAGACCGACTGCGGAAAGTTAAATCCCTTGGGGTCTTTCCACGGCCCACGGATGACCCAATCTAATAAAAGCTGCGCCACGTAAACTAACATCAGTGAGGTCAGGATCTCGTTGACGCCAAAGCGGCTTTTTAACAAAGCCGGAATTGCCCCGAACAACGCCCCGCCAAGAATACCCATCAACAGCATCAGGATTAACACCATGGGCGACTGCCAGGCCGTGAAGTAAATAGGAATGGCGGAGCCAAACAAGGCACCGATAGTTAACTGTCCTTCAGCGCCGATATTCCAGACGTTGGCCGTATAACAAACCGCCAAACCTGTCCCGATCAAGATCAGAGGAGCAGCCTTAACAAACAGTTCCTCAATAGACCATAGACTGGTTACCGGTTCCACGAAGTAGACGTACAATGCTTTGATCGGGTCCAACCCCAGTCCGGCAAAGATGAAGCCGCCAATGACCACCGTGATGCCCAGGGCGACAACCGGTGACAGCCAGATCATGGCTCGCGACTGCGCGCTCCGCTTTTCCAGAACGATCATCATGGAGCACCCGCGTTCGCGCTTTTTTCATGCACACCCGCCATGAGCAGGCCGATCTGCTCCAGGT
>CAJWZI010000199.1 GCA_913049615.1 uncultured Alphaproteobacteria bacterium
CATAACCTCCTCTACGCAGGATCGAATGTTGTGGCAAAGGGTGCCAGCGCACTTGCCGGCATGGGATCACCAGTCTTTGCTTCTTCATTGTTGGTGGACTGTGCACTCAGCCAATCGCAATGAAAAAATTTTTTTTCGGCATGGCGCAGGTTGTCGGCGGCGGCGATTGAAACCAGTTCATAACCTTTAGCGGTCAGACGCCAACGGCGCCAATCATTGGCGAGGGAGGCAACCAACAGTGATAGAACAACCGACAATGACAGACCGAGCAAGGGTCCCATTCCGGAATATTTGACTGCCGCAGACAAACTGGCGGTCGCTGATAGGTACGCTAACAAACCCAAGAACTGCAGGCGGTAAATTAGCCATAATAGAGGCACGAAAAGTGCTGGCCAGCAGAACCCTTCCTTGATCAAGACTACGTCCGGATCGGTGCCTGTATCCCAGTCCTGCCTCTGCTGAACCGTATAATAACGCATGGCTCTAGATGCTGCGGCCCAACACGCCTTTTGTGGAGGGCACCGCATCTGCCCGACGCGGATCGATTTCGAACGCTTGCCTCAAACTGCAAGCCAGGGCCTTGAAGCAGCTTTCGATCATGTGATGATTGTTCTCGCCGTATAGTATTTCCACATGCAAGGTAATACCCGCGGCCTGAGCCAGGGCCTGAAACCATTCTCGGAACAGTTCCGTGTCCATATCACCCAGTTTAGGCCGGCTGAATTTGACCTTCCAGATTAGATAAGGGCGATTTGAAAGATCCAGTGCAACACGGGTCAGGGTCTCGTCCATGGGCGTGAGAGCACTGCCGTAACGCATGATGCCCGCGCGGTTGCCCAGGGCCTTGTGGATCGCTTGGCCGATTGCCAGCCCTGTGTCCTCGGTGGTGTGATGGCCGTCGATGTGCAAGTCGCCCTTTGCCTTGACAGTCAGATCCATCAGGCTGTGACGGGATAATTGCTCCAGCATATGATCCAGGAACCCGAGTCCCGTATAGATATCATAGACACCCGTACCGTCGAGATTCACTTCAACAGAAATTTGAGTTTCCGTCGTGTTCCGGTCTACTTTTGCCTGGCGCATGACCCTGCTCCTCGATGATTGGCAGGCGCGGTATACCAGGATGCTACCATGTTAGCCAGTGGTGCTTGAATAGCTGACTGATTCACCATACATGATGGGTTCGCGTTGAAAGGAACCGGATTTTGGAACATACGAATAACGACATTTGGTACGGCACGACGATATTGTGCGTGCGCAAGGGTGAAGAGGTAGTCATAGTAGGCGACGGCCAAGTTAGCCTCGGCCAAACAGTAATAAAGGCCAATGCCCGCAAGGTGCGTCGTCTTGGTCAGAGTGGTAAGATTGTTGCCGGTTTCGCTGGCGCGACGGCGGACGCTTTTACTCTGTTCGAACGCTTGGAGGGCAAGTTGGAACAGCACCCCGGTAACCTGACCCGAGCGGCCGTGGAAATGGCTAAAGATTGGCGTACGGACCGATATTTGCGCCGTTTGGAGGCTATGATGGCGGTTTCCGACATCAATACATCCTTGGTTCTGACCGGTACCGGCGACGTTCTGGAGCCCGAAGATGGCCTTATCGGCATTGGCTCCGGTGGCTCATTCGCCCTCGCGGCAGCCCGAGCTCTGATAGACCGGGACGACATGGGCGCCGAGGACATTGCCCGCCGCGCCATGCAGATCGCCGCTGGCATCTGCGTTTATACCAACGAAAATCTGACCGTCGAATCCCTAAAGCCCGAGGACAGCGTATGACCGAATTCAGCCCGCGGGAAATTGTATCCGAGCTGGACCGCTATATTGTCGGCCAGGGCGAAGCGAAGCGAGCTGTGGCCATTGCCCTGCGTAACCGCTGGCGCCGTATGCAACTGGATGGGGCTATGCGGGAAGAGGTGATGCCGAAAAACATCTTGATGATAGGGCCCACAGGCGTGGGTAAAACAGAAATTTCCCGCCGCCTAGCGCGATTGGCAGACGCGCCTTTTGTCAAGGTAGAGGCGACGAAGTTCACCGAAGTAGGCTATGTGGGCCGGGATGTTGAACAAATCGTCCGTGACCTGGTAGAAATCGCCCTGACCATGATGCGCGAAAAACGCCGGGAAGCAGTACAAGCTAAGGCGGAACTGGCGGCAGAGGAACGGGTCTTGGATGCCCTGGTGGGTGATACTGCTTCGCAAAGCACCCGCGACACCTTCCGCAAGAAACTGCGCGACGGCGAATTGGCCGATAAGGAAATTGAACTGGACCTGAACGATGCTGGCGGTGGGTTGCCCACATTCGAGGTTCCCGGTGTGCCGGGCGCCCAGATGGGTATGATCAATTTGAATGATATGCTGG
The DNA here is from genome assembly GCA_913049615.1 of uncultured Alphaproteobacteria bacterium. The sequence goes on from CAJWZI010000199.1 coordinate 2,358, forward strand.
GAAAGGCCCTGGGTGGTGAGCGCACCAAGCACCGCCGTCTGACTGTGGCGGAATCCTACGATGTCCTGATCGCTGAGGAATCTGACAAGCTTCTGGACGAGGAATCCTTGGTCCGCGACGCGATGCGCGCGGTAGAGGAAAATGGCATTGTCTTTCTGGATGAAATCGACAAGGTGACCACCCGCTCGGAACGGTTGGGCGGTGAAGTTAGCCGCGAGGGCGTACAGCGGGATTTACTACCTCTCCTGGAAGGTACTACCGTGTCCACGAAATACGGTGCTATAAAAACTGACCATGTACTGTTTATTGCCTCGGGCGCGTTCCATCTGGCGAAACCGTCGGATATGTTGCCGGAGCTTCAAGGCCGTCTGCCAATCCGCGTGGAGCTATCTGCCCTGGACGTGGATGATTTCAAACGAATTTTGCTGGAGCCGGAAACCTCGCTGATTAAGCAATATATTGCCCTGATGGAGACCGAAGGCATCACGCTGGAATTTACCGACGACGCCATCGACGAAATCGCTGCTGTGGCGGCTGAGGTAAATCAGAACGTGGAGAACATTGGCGCCCGGCGCTTGCACACAATTTTGGAACGTGTCCTAGACGAGATCAGCTTTACGGCTACCGACCGTCCCGGTGAAACCGTCGTCATTGATGCTGCCTATGTTGGCGACAATATCGGCGATCTGGCCAAAAACGCCGATTTATCCAAATTCATTCTCTAGGTAACAGGGGTTAATGGCGCCTGTTTCAGGCACTTGGCCGCGAGATAGGCAGAATTGGCATTAGCACTGTCGGCGCCGCGATAAGGGGCAAGACGCGAAGATTGGGCGAAGGTGGCTGTGATATCTCTGGCGCTATCCGCTACTTTACCTGCAAATATGGCGCTGACGATTAATAGATCTCCCATATGCACACCAAGGTCAGACTAAAATTACAGCGGCTCCGCCAAGGCAGATCCTGCCCTCGACTAGAGTTCCTTCCGGTCTGGTCTTTTCACTTTCAGCAACCAAATCCAGGCCGGGAAATTGGTGATTTAGAAACCGTCACCGGGAGCATAGACCCAGTCCGTGAAGGTTTTGTTATATCGTCGTTGGAACGTAACAAATTACATTTGAGCCAAATTTTCCATTCTCGTGAAATTCTGGCCCACGCCTGACGTTGTTGGATTAGACTATTGCTTAAATAAGGGCGACACAGCTGGGGCTTCAGGCACGTAGCGAAATCCCCAACACGGCTTCTAAATCCGCGATGGCTTGGTCCGGTCCCACCACCTTGATGGTTGTCATACCCATGGCGCGTGCCGGCTTCAGGTTGACGCCCAAATCATCCAGGAAGACCGCTTCGGACGGCTGGATCTCCAGCTTTTCACACGCGATTGTATAAAATTCTAGTTCTGGCTTGCGGGTGCCGGTCTGGCTGGATTCGATGATGTATTCGAAGATCGCCATAACCTCAGAAATGCGGGCCGCTTTGCTGGAATATTGGCTCATGGTGGGGCCGTGTCCTGTGCGCATGTTATTGGTCAGGCACGCAGTTTTGTACGACTTGGCGACAATCTTCAACGCCGTGACCATTTCCGGCCGTATGTCGCCAGACAGCAGGGGCAGAATGTCGCCACCGTGGACCGCATGGCCCGCAGCATGGGTTTCGGCCTCGAACAATTCGCCGAACTCCTCGCGCGTAATTTCGTTCCGCTCCATCAAGGCCCAGGCGTTGTTGTCCGAGTTATGGGCGTTCACCGAACGGATGAAATCTTTGGGCAGGCCATTGACCTCTTCATAACGGGTGAAGGCTACAAAGGGCGAAGTGGTAAAGACCCCGCCGAAATCCCACAAGACGGCGCGGATCAAGGGAGTCGTGGAACTCATGTCCGGACAGTCCTTAATTTTCGGACATCTTCAGATCGAGGGACGCAGAATTTAGACAATAACGCAGGCCGGTCGGTGGAGGCCCGTCGGGAAACACGTGGCCCAAATGGGAATTGCAACAGGCACACAATACTTCTGTTCGCCGCGTGAACAGGGAATTGTCCGCCTCCTCTGCGATATGTTCGGAGATAAGGGGTGTGTGAAAGCTGGGCCAGCCAGTGCCGGAATCAAATTTCGCCTTGGAGGAAAACAGCTCTAGCCCGCAACAAATACAGGTATAGATGCCGGCGTCGTAACAGGAGTTGTAGCCGTCGCTAAAGGGACGCTCCGTGCCCTTTTC
>CAJWZI010000200.1 GCA_913049615.1 uncultured Alphaproteobacteria bacterium
CGGCGCCCCAGGCCTCTTCCAGCGGACTACCGCCCAGCGCGGCACGTAGGCCGAGCGGCCCGCCCGTCGGCTGCGCGTTCCACTTCGCACCGCGCACGAAACCGCGCGAGGAATCCGTCTCGTAGAACTGCATGGACTGGATCCTGTGCCCGTTGGGACCAAGCCAGCTCTCGAGCGGCTCATCGAAGTAGCCGACGGCACCCGCCCACGGGTGCATCATGAGGTTGCGGCCGACGAGCCCCGATCGATTCGCGAGGCCGTTAGGGTGCCGGCCGCCCGCCGAGAGCCGTAGCAGCCGGGGCGTGCCGACCCCGTTGCAGCAAACGAGCACGATACGGGCTGGCTGGTAGTGCTCCCTACCCTCTCGATCGATATACAGGGCCCCGTTCGCTCGGCCCTTCGCGTCGAGCGTCACCTCCCGCACGCGTGCTCCCGTGACGAGCCGCGCGCCGTGGGCGATCGCGTCCGGCCAGTGCGTGAGATCGGTGCTCGCCTTCGCCTGCTCGGGGCACCCCAACATGCAGGTCGCCCGCCGCGTGCACTGGCTGCGGCCACGATAGGGCCGCGAGGCAATCGCCTGCGTACCCGGCCACCAGTGCCAGCCGAGCGCGTTCATTCCCTCGGCCGCCTTGCGCCCCAGCTTGCCAATGGGTAGCGGTGGCAGCGGCGGAGCGGACCCGGGGGGATAGGCCGGATCGCCGCCGAGGCCGGAGACGCCCATCTCTATGTCGATGAAGTCGTAGTAGGGTTCGAGGTCCTCGTACGCAAACGGCCAGTCGTCCGCGACGCCGTCGAGAGTCCGCACGCGAAAATCCGACGGCGCAAAGCGCATCCACTGCGCGGCATAGATGATGGTGCTCCCGCCGACAGCATTGAACATGAGCGGATTGACGTCGGAATCCGACGTGTCGATGGGATAATCGGACTCGAGACCGCGCACGTTGGGATTGGGATGCCACAGCCGCTGGGCCATGACCTCCCATTCCGGCTTGTCGCCGTAGAACTCATGTGTCTCGATCTTGCGCCCCTGTTCGAGGCACACGACGCCCACGCCCGCCTCCGAAAGGTGCTTGGCCGCGACGGCACCGGAAGCGCCGGCACCGATGATCAGTGCGTCAGCTGTGTCGTGCGCTGTGGAGACCGCGGCCATATCTTATCCGTGGAGGGTTTGCGTCCTGGCCCCAACACCCATTGCGCGGCGGCAGAGAACGAGAGACCTTCGTTGGCCCGCAAGGCTTCCAACGGGTAATTCACCATGATCGTACATCCCCGACCTGACCAGAGCGCGGTGAAAAGGCACGGTATACCTCTAGCTCGACATACCGTGCGCCTGTTTGCGTCTCGAACGCATCAAGGCGTGTGACTCGTTCGAGCCGTTATGGAAAGTGCCGAACCATTTGTCCATTGGAACGGCGCCATCACCGCCATAATTGCATTCGAAATACCGATGATGCAGGTAATGGTAGTAACGCTGACCCAGATGGATTGTTTTGTCTCCATTAATTAGCAACTTGTCAAAGCCGCAGTGGCCGAGGGCCGGGGCCAACCCGGTTTGCTGTAAATGGAGAATTGCATGCAGGGGGTGGGAAAGCATAATCCAGTGCAGGAGAACTCCACTGAAATAAAGCAGGTGTTCAAGCGGATGCATGGCCAACCCTGACCACGGACCAATGTTTACGTTCTTGTGGTGAAGGTAGTGCACCGATTTGTACATAAACCGATAATGCAGAAGACGATGCACAAAATAAAAATGGACATCACGAATAATCGGTATGGCACAGAAGAGCAGAATAAAATAAACCGGCGACTGCGCCCAGTGCAGAAAGGGAATTAAGTGGTTCGAAAATGCCCACAAAGTAACCACTTCATAGGCTGACCAGATTCCACAGCCACTGACGGCGCTCCAGAAGACGTTATCTCGAACTTGATGCCCAAACAAGAATCGCCGATGGTGAACATCCGGCCAACGCTGATTAAATTTATACTGAGTGCCCTGTGATTTCTGGATGTAAAATCGAAAATGCCATGCGCCAGCTATCAGAAACAACAGGCCCAGATTCCTGAAATAGATTAGCGCAACCCACTCGAACTCGAAACTATTCATTCGCGACAACTCTGGCGTCAAAAAGAGCCATGTCACGACTGCCAGCAGCATGTAACCGAGGTTCCAGGGCAGAAAGTAGCCTGGATAGGCGACGAAATACCTGAAAATCCGACCGAGCCTTAATGGCCACGTAAATAGGGGTGATACCTCAATTAGACCATCAGGCTGCCACTCGCTCGATCTGGCAAAGTCGGGTGTCTGTGCTTGCGCCATGACGCTTCTCTGAAAATGAATCTCGATCCGACTCAAGACGCAGGCGATAGTTGTGCCGACAAAATAGTCATGGAATCAGACCCTCGCTATCTCGCATTGTACGCTAGCGATAATAAGATTAACGCTAAACTATTGGAAATACAAAACGGACCGCCAGAACCTGAATTGGGCCTAAATATGACGAAATCTCATCCCATCGATGAACGGGAACAACGCCGCGATCAGCTTCGTTTTAAAAGATCCTCTGACGACAGGCAGTCGTTGTTTCACCTGCTCCATCCGAAACCATTTAATCGTCACTGTGCCGGTGGCGTGTGCATAACTAGGCCATCGAACTGATTGGCCTATTCTGCTGTATGAAAATTATTGTACGAGCACGCCCTTATAGGTTCGAGCCGCATTGTGGTCAGCCTGCGAGATAGACTTTTTGGACGAATTCGTCCTCGGTAAAATCGTCCGGATTGCCTTCGTAGCGAATTGTGCCGTTTTGCAGAATGTAGACCTTGTCGGCGACCCCGAGCGCAATCGAGACGTTGTGTTCTACTAAGAGAATCGTCATCCCATCGCTATGGATGTCGCGGATGATACCGGCAATTTCCTTCACCATAATTGGGCTTAAGCCTTGGCAGGGCTCGTCCATCACCAAGAGCTTCGGCCGCGCCATCAGGCCGCGGGCGACAGCGACCATTTCCTGTTGTCCACCACTCAGCAAGGCTGCCCGTTCGTTGGCCTTTTCCTTGAGAATCGGGAATCTCTCGAACATGTGCTCAAGGTCGGCCGCGACACCGTCTTTGTCGCGGCGCGAAAAAGCGCCCATCATGAGATTCTCCAGCACGCTCATGTAAGGAAACAGGCGGCGACCTTCCATAACGCTGCCGATGCCCATGTGGACGATATTTTCCGGTTTATCCCCATCAATGCGCTTGCCAGAAAAGGTGATTTCGCCGCTTGTCGGTTGTACCAGTCCAGAGACCGCCTTCAAGATTGTGCTCTTGCCGGACCCGTTGGCACCAAGAAGGCTCACCGTCTGGCCTTCCGGTATCTCCATGTCGAGATCGTGAATGGCCTGGAAGATGCCGTAATGAACCGCGAGACCTTTGATACTCAGCACGACTCAGCCTCCAAGGTAGGATTCGATGACGACTTTGTCCCGCGTCACCTGCTCCGGTAAACCGTCGGCCATCTTCTGACCAAAATTTAAGGCCACGATTCGATCGCACAGATTCATCAGCAAATTGACGTTGTGCTCGATCAAACAGACGGTGGTACCGCGTTCTCTCAGCGAGGTCACGAGGCCAGCTATTGCCTCCACGCGGCTTGGCGAGATACCAGTGAGTGGCTCGTCCAGCAGCAGCAGATCTGGTTTGGAGGCGATGCCAATCGCCAGGGTGAGCGTCTTCTGCCAGCCATAGGATAGTTGCCCGGCCAACTGATCACGGCGATCCGACATGCCCGTTGCTTCGAGTACTTGTTCAGCTTGGGCGGTGATGTCACGTTCTTCGCGCCTCACCACAGACGTATGGAAGAAGGCGCCGACAACAGTGCCACGGCGTTGCAAGTGATACGCGAAACGGACATTCTCGAGCACGGTCAGCGAACGCAAAAGCAGGTTCAACTGGAAGGTCCGAATGATGCCGCGCTTCGCAATTCTGTGCGGGCTGAAATTGGTGATGTGTTCCCCACGGAAAAGAACGTCGCCGCCATTGGCTTTGAGAAAGCCAGTAACGACGTTAAAAAAGGTCGTCTTTCCTGAGCCATTGGGTCCAATCAGCCCGAGGATCTCGCCGTTTCGCACCTGCAGATCAAGCTCATCAATGGCAGCCACCCCACCAAAGCGCTTGACCAGACCTCTGGTCTCCAAAAGCAGGTCATCGCGCTTGTCCGGCGTTTTGGATTGCGAAAGTTGATCAGTCGCCATGGCCGGTTACCATTTCTTCCTTGACCTTGCGCCTTGTCAAGTAACGTCTGATCCGCCTCGGCAGACCGGTCAAGCCCTCGGGAATAAATATCATTACCAGGATCATCATCAGGCCGGCAAATATGACCTCATAAGCACCGAAGCCCCGTACTGCCAGGGCAATGCCCTTGACTACGAAGACACCCAAAATTGGGCCCCAGACCGAAGCAGCGCCGCCAATAATCACGAACGAAACGGTCTCTATCGACTGAATGATGGTAAAACTTTCAGGATGCAGAAAGGTGTTGAACGAGCCGTAAACGGCACCGGCGACACCTGCAAAGAAACACGCC
>CAJWZI010000201.1 GCA_913049615.1 uncultured Alphaproteobacteria bacterium
AGGCCTCGATGTTCCGGACAGAGACATGTGTTGGTAGCCATCCGTCGGCTATCTCACCTGTCTGTCGCACCGCCCGCGTTTTCAGGGTCGCCAGATAGATCGGTATACTATCCTGTATTGGACGGATCAGCATGCGAAAGCCTTCGAGACGAAAACAGGCTCCCTCATAGTCAACACGCTCTCCGCTCAGTGCTAATTGGATTATTTCTACGGCCTCGCGGGTCCGTGTCATCGGCTTGTCAAAAGCTTGACTGTGCCAGTTCTTCACCACAATGGGACCGCTTGTGCCTAGTCCGATTATAGCCCGGCCGCCTGAAATTTCGTCCAAGGTGGCAAAGCTTTGCGCCAAGAGGGCGGGCGAGCGGGAATAGACATTGACTATACCGGTTGCCAGTTTCATCCGGTTCGTCTTACCCGCCAAAAGACCTAGTAGCGTGAAGGCATCGGAGCCGAACGCCTCCGGCACCCAGACACTATCATATCCAGCCGCCTCAGCCAGTTCAGCGTAACGCACCGCATTGCGGCGATGCACCGAGCGGCTGAACGGCGATACGTACGACAAGCGCATCTACCTCTCTCCCTTCAGCTAATTTCAGTCGAGCGGACGTTCAAGAAGGCTCAGGAGTTTTTCCTTCAACCGCCCACGCTCCACCTTGCCAGTCGAATTCGAGGGTATTTCGTCAAGGAAAAAATAGAGCCGCGGCCGTTTGAAATCTGCAAGATCAGGACTTTCCCGGCAGTATTGGTCCAAGGCGTCAGCCGTAAGCTCAGGGTCCTTAGGCGTGATCGCCGCGCAAACCACCTGACCCCATTTACTGCTAGGCAACCCTACCACGGCGGCATCGGCGATCGCGTGATGGTCGAATAGAACGTTCTCGACCTCTGATGGATGCACGTTTTCACCGCCGGTCTTAATAGTGTGGTCTAGGCGTCCCATGACAGTGACAAAACCGGCCTCGTCACTGTAGGCGGCATCACCTGAGAAGTACCAACCCTTTCGCAAAGCCGCTGCCGTGCGCTCCGGCTGGCGGAAATACTCCTTCATAATGCTAGGTCCGCGGGCAATCAGTTCGCCGACCTCGCCAGGGGCCACGACGTCGTCCGGTTCGATGGCGCCATCACGCACAATCCGCACCTCCATGTTGATAGCCGCCTGTCCGACGCTCCCTAGCTTATCCGGATGCCGGCGATAATCACAGGCATTGACGGTGAGACCCTCTGTGAAACCATAGACGTTGAGGAAGAGATCTGGGAACAGCGTCATGCACTTACGTGTGACGTCATCAGCCAGGGTCTGACCGCCATAGAAACCGCAGCGTAAGCTGGAAAGGTCGTATTTTGATAGATCGGCCTGCACCATCATAACCATCTGCGTCGGCACCCCGTGCAGGCACGTCAACCTTTCGCTTTCAACTAGGGAGAGCGTCTCTTCAACATCAAAACCTCGGGTTAAAACGTTGGTGGCCCCCAGATGCACGAACGGCAGGAACTGCAACTGCAGTTGAGCGATATGAAATAGCGGCTTGTTATTGAGGATACTATCATCCTGTCGGAAGCCGCATTCCTGCGCCATGGTCATAGAGCCGAACAATTCAGCCAGATGTGTACGGACCACCCCTTTCGGCAGGCCGGTGGTCCCCGAAGTATACATGATGAAAGCAGCGTCGTTGAAACCCGCGCCGATTGGCGGTTCACAGTCCGAAGCTGGCTCGATGAAAGCCTGGAATGGCACCTCATCCTTTTGAGGACTGTCGCCGATATAGATGCAGCGCTCCACGCTCGGCAATTCATCTAGGATAGGCATCACAAGGTCCCGCAGCGCCTCCTCAAATACAAAGAGACGGGCACCACAGTCGTTGACGATAAATTTCACCTCATTAGGCGCCAGTCGGTAGTTAATCGGTACCGGCACACCGCCGATCTTAAGAAGACCATAAAAAGCAGTCACCTGTTCGGGTAGGTTCCAGGTTAAGAATGCAACCCGGTCTCCACGGCCAATTCCATGCCCGGCAAAGGCATTCGCGGCTCGGTTGACCTCACGGTTCCACTCTCTGTACGTCCAGCTACGACCTTCGAATACTAGCGCAGTTTTTTCAGGCCATTTCAACGCGGATTGCGTTAATGTCAGTCCTAAGTTCATCCTCGAAAGCTAAGGCTGCCTCTGACAGGTGTCAAACGCAGTATCTGCTACGCCAGCATGATTGTTCTTTGGAATATGCTGTGCTCTATATTGAAAACTTGATTAAACGGTGGAGGCTGGCGTGGATTTCGATGCTCCCGAAGAACATGCATTATTGCGAGATAGCATCCGGCAATATTTCGCCCGCGAACTTTCTGAAAACAAGATTCGGGAAATGGACCGCGCCCGTCGAATTCCACGTGAAATCTGGAAAACCATTGGTGAGCTTGGCTGGCTTGGTTTGTCGGTGCCAGAGGAATACGGCGGCACCGCCAGTGATGGCCGAAGCGATATCGTCACCGGGGCGGTGGTTTGCGAGGAACTCTCGCGGGAGTTTCCTTCGCTCGCAATGGGCTGGTTGCTGCTGTCAATGACCGGTCGGGTTTTTCGTGAATTTGGCTCGCCAGAACAAAAAGCGGAATACCTACCGCGGCTGGCTCGAGGCGAATTTATAATGGCCTTCGGCATGACCGAACCCAGCGGCGGTACCGATATTCTGGGCCTAACCACTCGCGCCTCACTGGACGGCAACGAATGGACGCTGCGGGGACAGAAACTGTATACCACCTTGGCAGACGATGCGGATGCCATCTTGGTTCTTTGCCGAACGGACCCTATTGATCAAGACAAACGTGCGCATGGCTTGTCGTTGATCTTGACGCCGCGACAACAAGAGGGCGTTGAGGTCAGGCGGCTTGAATTGATGGGCATGCGGGCAGGCTGTACCTGTGAAGTTTTTCTAGATGATGCCCGGGCACCCGCGGACGCCGTGGTTGGCGAACGTGGGCGCGGCTGGTACACGCTGCTATCTTCACTTGACGAAGAAAGAATTCTTGCGGCAGCGATTTATGTCGGCATTACCGCCGCAGCCCTCGAACTAACCGTCCAATACGCCAAGGATCGTGGTGCCTTTGGTCGTCCAATTGGAACCTATCAGGCGATCCAACATCCGTTAGCCGAAGTGGCGACGGAGCTTGAGCAAATTCGCCTACTGACGCAAAAGGCAGCCTGGCTGCAATCCAACGGCAGAGAATGTTCTAGCGAGGCAGCGATGGCCAAACTCGCGGCTACCGAGACCGCGGTACGCGCCACCGATCGTTGCATGCGTGTACTTGGCGGTTATGGTCTGGTCGAAGAGTCGCCCTTGGAACGGCTGTTCCGCGACACCCGCCTTGGTCCGTTCAGTCCTATTTCCAACGAGATGGTTAAGAATTTCCTCGGCGAGCGGCTCGGCTTGCCACGAAGTTATTGAGAGCTGAAGGGGCAACTACAATCGCTTGAGACAAATTTAGATGTGTGAAAACTGAATATCTGCGCATGTCCTACAGTTGATGTAGCGCGTCATAGTCAATGTCATAGCGCATTATGTTCAGCGAGGGTTCTTGCCTTTAGGACCTGCGTTAGCAGCTTGTCGATGACTTGCCAGATTAGCCAGCCGCCAAATGCGTCTATGGTACCGCTGATCTATTAAGCGGGTGTATACGGCAGCCAATTGAAATGAACTTACTTCGTGCCGGAAATACCAATTTCGGCTATGAACTGGCGACCACAGGCGAATTGCTGCGGCCATACAGAAATGCCCGTGCGATCCAACTGTGAAAAGCATGCGTGGGTTGATCCATCACGGGGGAAAAAATACCGCCATCAAAGCCGATAGAGTGACGGCCCCGCTGCATACTTTCTACTGCAGCTCTATCCTCGACAAATATTGATTGCCACAGCCCTCTATTTGCAATCCGTTGGGTTTGGTACCCATGATCGCGCACTCTTTTATCAAAATAGTAAATTTGCATCCTTTCTCTAGTGCGGCAGGGGCCGTCCGGTTGGATTAGGACGGCATAAAAATGATCGCGATGAAGGCCTAAAAGAACGTTGGGGAAAAGGACAACATATTCAGCACCACTATCCCAAAACGGCGGAAGATTGGCGGCATTCGGTATCGCAGGAGCATCCCCAGAAATTTTAGGCTCATAACATCTGCTACCCTGCCCGGAATAGGATTGATGAACGATGCCGTAATGCTGCTCCAGCGGAGAATACCGGTTCAATTCAGGGTGCACCCAAGGCAGGTGGTAGGCCTCGCAATAATTCTCGACCGCCAGCTTCCAGTTGCAGGCAAGCTCAAATTCGATACGACAATCGGCGCCGGTATCGACGAGATCTACTTCTGCAAAAACCTTCCAGCGTTCGGCAAGGGGCTTAATGTAATCAGCAAACGGTTTTGCGGTACCGGATAGATCAACGAATATCAGGCCAAACCATTCGGCACTGCGCACCTTGCATAGTCCGATGTCATTCTTGTTGAAACCGGAACAAGTGTGTTTACCTGCACCACCTATATGCGGCGTGCCGATCAATTGACCATCTAAGTCATAGGTCCAACTG
>CAJWZI010000202.1 GCA_913049615.1 uncultured Alphaproteobacteria bacterium
TTCCTGTGGAGCAGCGTGGCCGCGCCATGGGGTTGTTGAGTGTCGGGATCATGGCGGCACCCGCCATGGGTCCAACGGTCGGGGGCGTTTTGGTGGATGCCTTTAATTGGCAGTATGTTTTTTTTATGTCGGTACCGGTGCCCGCCATCGGGATATTCTTGGCCACTATATTTATGCCGGGTAAGGAACAGGCACGGCGGTTGCCCGAATTCGACTGGACTGGCTTGGTTCTGGTGTCCTTATGTATTGTTTGCTCCCTAACGGGGTTGTCCAGTGGCCAGCGTGAAGGCTGGGGGGCACCGATAATTTCGGTACTTTTTTCGGTTGGCGCTGTCTCCGGGGTCTTTTTCGTCCTTTGGGAGTTGTTAACGCCGAACCCTCTTTTACAAGTCCGGGTCTTCGTTAACCGGAAATTTTCAGCCTCGATCATCGTAGGTTTGGTCTTGAGTCTTGGTTTTTATGGATCGGCTTATGTGGTGCCACTATTCGTGCAAACGATACAAGGTTACAGCCCAACGCGGTCCGGTCTGTTGATGATCCCAGGTGGTGTTTTTATGATGCTGATGCTGCCCATCGCAGGGCGGCTGGCGGATAAGTTGCCCGGGTATCAGATGACCCTGTTCGGCCTGGGCGTTTATGGCTGTTCATCTTTGCTGATGATGCAGGCGGGCACCGACACCGCCTTTTGGGTGTTCGCGTCCTGGCTGATGTTGGGTCGGTTGGGGCAAGCGGCGATGATGCCGACGATGATGGTCACAGCTGTTTCCGCCTTGAAGCAAGAGCATTTGAGTCAGGGCGCGGGCGCGCTCAACTTTATGCGTAATCTGGGTGGGGCGATCGGCGTCAATGTAATCGCCGTTACGTTGTTACAGCGCACGGCGTTCTTCTCCGACGCTTTTGCCGGGCTGCAAACACCAGACAACAGCGCCACCCGGCATTTCATGTCTCAATTGGGACACATATTAAGCCAATTGGGCTGGCCATTTGAGATGACACACTCGGGCGTCTTGTATCTGATTGGCAGTAGTGTCTATTCGCAAGCTTCCATGATGGCCTTCAGGGACGTTTTTCTGTTTATCGCCGTGGCGTTTTTCGTGGCCATGTTCCCAGCTCTACTGTTACGGGATTGGCAGCCAAAACCAAAATCCCCCTCCGCACTGGCGGCGCGGTCGGGTTGATATGAACAATCCTGCCATAGATGCCATGTTCGCACGGTTCGGACCACGTTATCGCTACTATGTCTCATTCATAACCATGCTGGGCAGTTTTTCTATGGTCTTGACGGCAACCATGATCAACGTTGCCGTTCCGGTGATCATGGGCGCCTTTGGTGTCGGACAGGACAAGGTACATTGGCTGTCCACCGGTTTCATTGCCGCCATGACTGTCTCTATGTTGTTAAACGATTGGTTCGTGCGCGCCTTTGGTATGAAGGCGACTTACATCGGTGCCATGTCAGTATTTATCTTTGGCGCTATCATGGGTGGGCTTAGCCCAAGCATTGACCTGATGATCCTATCCCGTGTTTTGCAAGGGGTGGGGGCCGGTGTGGTGCAACCTTTATCTATGGTTTTGATGTTCCAGGTCTTTCCGGTTGAACAGCGGGGTAGGGCCATGGGTTTGTTCGGCGTCGGCATCATCGTCGCTCCCGCCTTGGGACCGGCCTTTGGCGGCATTTTGTTGGATGCCTTTAATTGGCACTATGTCTTTTTCATGTCCGCGCCGGTGGCCGTGGTGGGAGTTTACCTTGCCATCATCTTCATGCCTGGAAAAGGCCACAAGGCACCGCTGCCGACCTTCGATTGGGCGGGACTGGTTCTGATTGGGCTGTTCATAGGCACCTTTTTGACTGGAATTTCTAACGGCCAACGGGACGGCTGGGGCGCGCCCGTTATTTCGATATTATTTGCAGTATCCGCAATTTCCTTGGTGGCCTTTGTTTTATGGGAGCTCTCGATCAAGGAACCGATCCTGCAATTATGGGTATTCATGAACAAGAAATTTGCCGCGTCCGTTTGCATCGGCATGGTCCTAAGCGTGGGCTTGTACGGTTCGACCTATGTTATCCCGCTGTTTGTACAGACGGTTCAAGGCTACAGTCCAACCCGATCGGGCCTTTTAATGATTCCGGGTGGCCTGTTGATGATGGTGATGTTTCCCTTGGCCGGCCGGTTGAGCGATATGTTACCTCGGTACCAAATGGTCCTATTCGGCCTGTTCATGTTCGGCGTTTCATCGCTGTTGATGATGCAGGCACATACCGACACGCCGTTCTGGGTGTTTGCGACCTGGATAATGGTGGGCCGGGTCGGTTTGGCATCGATGATGCCCAGTCTGACGGTTAGTGCTGTATCCGCATTGAAACCGGAGTTGTTAAGTCAGGGATCCGGAGCCCTGAACTTTTCTAGGAATCTGGGCGGCGCAGTGGGCGTTAATTGTCTGGCATTGACCCTGGATAGACGCACGGCTTTTTTCTCGGACGCTTTCGCTGGATTACAGACCCCGGATAATACTGCGACCCTTCAAATTATGACCCAACTTAGCCATTTGTTGGGGCAACTAGGCTGGCCATTCGAGATGACCTCGGCTGGGGCCTTGTATTTGGTGGGGCGCAGTGTCTATTCCCAGGCCAATATGATGGCGTTTGGCGATGTCTTCCTGCTGTGCGCGGTGGTCTTTTTCTGCACGATGATCCCGGCCTTGCTGCTACGGGATAGTCGGCACAAGACCAAGGTGTGGGCAAATTTGCGGCCGCGACCGGGAAGACTATATGCCCGAAACAGCCGTCAAAATTCTGTTTGAACGTTATGGTGCCAAATACCGGGCCTTCGTAGCATTCACGGTTGTTCTTGGCATTGTTTCCATTTTGCTGAATGCCACGATGATCAATGTGGCCGCCTTGCAGATGTTGGGCACAAGCCTTTACGCCCAGGCCAATATGTTGGCATTCAGGGACGTATTCCTGTTCCTTGGCATGACTAATTTCATCGCAATGGTGCCAGCCACATTGCTACGAATTCCAAAGAGCAAGGTGTTTTTGCCGGGACGAGTCGGCGGCGAAACCAGGGACGTAGTCAATGTTTGAGGCCAGGCCGCCAAAGGGTCGAAAAAAGGCCCAGGAATTGGTCTATTTCGGTTGATTTTTATCCCGAAATAATTGCTGAAATCCGCAATACTTGGTATAATCAAAACAACAGTTCCGCAATATATAGTGATGATTACAAATTGCGCCCCCAAAGCTGAATGAAGGGCGCCCTTACGCCTTAAGGATCACCCAGTTGACCGACGATACCCAGACACCGCCGCCAGAAGAACCTCCACCACAACACCCAGTTTCTCCCCGTGACGGGGATGGCGGGCAATCTATTTTGCCCATCGCTATCGAGACGGAGATGCGTAAATCCTATCTCGACTACGCCATGAGCGTGATCGTCTCCCGCGCCATTCCCGACGTGTGCGACGGCTTGAAGCCGGTTCACAGGCGCATCCTCTATTCGATGCACGAGGCGGGGTATACTTCCGACAAACCCTACCGGAAATCGGCCCGTGTAGTCGGCGACGTTATGGGCCGCTACCATCCTCATGGTGACCAGGCGATTTATGACGCCATGGTGCGCATGGCACAGAATTTTGCCTTGCGCCTCCCCTTGCTAGACGGTCAGGGAAATTTCGGTTCCATGGACGGGGACCGAGCTGCTGCCATGCGATATACCGAGGTTCGCATGGACAAGCCGGCTGAAATGCTGCTGGCGGATATCGACAAGGATACGGTCGATTTTCAGGACAACTATGACGGCTCGGCTTCCGAACCGGTAGTTTTACCGGCGATGTTCCCGAATTTGCTAGCTAATGGGGCCGGTGGCATCGCCGTGGGCATGGCCACCAATATCCCGCCTCACAACCTAGGCGAAGTGATTGACGGTTGTTGCGCCTACTTGGATAATTCACAAATCACTGTTGACGAGTTGATAGAGCACGTCCTGGGACCGGATTTTCCGACGGGCGGGTTGATCCTCGGGCGGTCTGGAATCACGCTGGCTTTCCGGACGGGCCGCGGTTCCGTCATCATGCGCGGCCGGAGCCATGTGGAAAACATTCGCAAGGATCGCGAGGCCATTATCGTCACGGAAGTACCTTATCAGGTAAATAAGGCCGGCATGATTGAAAAGATTGCCGAGGCTGTTCGAGCCAAACGGATCGAGGGCATTTCCGAATTGAGGGATGAAAGCGACCGAACCGGCGTGCGCGTGGTTATTGAGTTGAAACGCGATGCTATGGCGGATGTAGTCTTGAACCAACTGTATAGGTTTTCGCCGCTACAAACATCCTTCGGTGTCAACAGTTTAGCACTGAATAAGGGCCGGCCTGAATTAATGAACCTTGCCCAGATGATTGGTGCATTTGTTGATTTTCGTGAAGAAGTGGTTACCCGGCGTACTCAGTATTTGCTGGGCCAGGCGCGGGAGCGGGCGCACGTTTTGGCCGGGCTGTCTATCGCTGTCGCCAACATAGATGAAGTCATCGCATTGATCCGTTCCGCGCCCGATCC
>CAJWZI010000203.1 GCA_913049615.1 uncultured Alphaproteobacteria bacterium
TACCCTTGAAGAAGGCATGCGCGGTCAACGGGCCGTAGATTGGCGATTGATCGACCATTTGGCTCCCCGCTCAAAGTATGATGAAGCCGTAGCTGACCGAGCCGCAGAAGCGGTGGCCAGGACAGACCGCCCCGCAGATGTTCAGGGCATTAGTCTGAACCCTATCGAACGCACAATTTCTGGCGATAGCATTAACTATACCAACATAACAATAGAGATAGACCGGGGTACCCGGACCGCGAACCTCAATATCTTAGCACCGACCACGGCTCCACCAGCTGACGCTGATGGCATACATGCCCTGGGCGACCAGTTTTGGTCTCTGCGCATGGCCCGCGAACTGGATGATGCAATCCTGCATTTGCGTACCAACGAGAACGAGATCGGCACTTGGTTGTTCCAAACCAGTGGCGATGCCGCCCTGGTTGCCGCTCACGATGCGACCTTAGCAGCTAATCAGGATCATTGGCTGGTGCGGGAAATTACTTTGTTTCTGAAACGGGTTTTTAAGCGCATCGACGTAACTTCCCGCAGTATTTTCGCCATTATCGAGCCGGCCTCTTGTTTCACGGGCACCCTGTTGGAACTGGCTCTGGCCGCAGACCGTAGCTATATGTTGGATGGCCAATTTGAAGGCGATAACCGGCCGGTAGCCATGATCAGCCTAACCGCTATGAATTTCGGGCCTTATGAAATGGTCAACGGCCTGACGCGCCTGCAGTCTCGGTATCTGAACGATCCCGTTACCGTTGAGGCGCTGCGCAAACGCCAGGGAGAGGCCATGGATGCTCTGACCGCAGAGGAAGCCGGTTTGATCACGTTTGCCCCTGACGATATCGATTGGGAAGACGAAGTACGCATCGCTGTGGAGGAACGGGCTGCCTTTTCCCCCGACGCCCTGACCGGTATGGAAGCCAACCTGCGCTTCGGCGGTCAGGAAACCATGGAAAGTAAGATTTTCTCGCGCCTATCTGCCTGGCAGAACTGGATCTTCCAGCGCCCCAATGCGGTTGGCGAATCCGGGGCCCTACCCTTATATGGCAGCGGCCAACGTAGCGAATTCGACAAAAGGAGGGTCTAAGCATGGCCATCGATTATCAGGAACGCATCCCCAACAATGTGGATCTGTCCGAAGACCGCCGCCTGCAACGGGCCTTGGAGGCCTGGCAGCCGAACTATCTGAAATGGTGGAATGAGATGGGGCCGACGGAATTCCTGTCAAAAGAGGTCTATCTCCGAACGGCTGTTGGCGTCGATTCCAAGGGCTGGGCCAATTTTGGCTACGTTAAGATGCCGGACTACCGCTGGGGTATATTCCTAGCGGAACCAGAAGCCGACCGCAAAGTCAATTTTGGAGAACACAAGGGTGAAGCGGCCTGGCAAGACGTTCCTGGAGAATATCGAGGAAATTTACGCCGACTGATTGTCACCCAAGGGGATACAGAACCGGCGTCTGTGGAGCAACAACGTCAACTGGGGCTGACAGCGCCGTCGCATTACGATCTCCGTAATCTGTTCCAGATAAATGTGGAGGAAGGCCGCCATCTATGGGCGATGGTCTACCTACTCCACGGTTATTTCGGCCGCGACGGTCGCGAAGAGGCAGAAGAGATGCTGCAACGCCATTCTGGCGATGTGGACAAACCCCGCATATTAGGCGCCTTTAATGAAAAGACGCCTGATTGGCTGTCCTTTTTCATGTTTACCTATTTCACCGATCGGGACGGCAAGTTTCAACTGGCTTCGCTGGCGGAAAGTGGCTTTGATCCACTATCGCGGACTTGCCGCTTCATGCTGACGGAAGAGGCTCACCACATGTTCGTAGGCGAGACCGGTGTCGGACGCGTGATCCAACGGGCTTGCGAATTGATGAAGGAGCATGGCGAGGGCAAGGTACGAGAAAATGCCGGCATTGATTTACCAACCATTCAAAAATACCTGAATTTCCATTTCTCCGTGTCGCTGGACTTATTCGGATCTGAACGTTCAACCAACGCAGCCAATTTTTACTCCATGGGCTTAAAGGGCCGTTTTGAAGAATCGAAAATCGACGATGATCACAAGCTCCGCAATGATGTTTATCCCATCCTAGAATTGGAGGGCAACACCTTCGTCGCCAAGGACGACAACGCGTTGACGGTTATCAACGAACGCCTACGCGACGACTATGTCACCGACTGCGACCGAGGCGTACGGCGCTGGAACCAGATCATCAAGCGCCAGGGTATCGATTTTGAACTCAAACTACCACACCGAGCCTTCAACCGCGCAATAGGCAGCTTCAACCAAGAAAACCTAGCCGGCAAGCGAGTAAGTCCGGAAGGCAAAGTGATTGCCCAAGCTGAATGGGCTCAAAACCATAGCCATTGGCTCCCCACGGATGAAGATCGCGCCTTTGTCATTGACCAGATGCATGCCGTCACGGAGCCTGGAAAATTCGCCAACTGGATCGCCCCACCCTCTCGAGGAGTTAACAATCAGCACATTGACTTTGAGTATGTGCGACTGAACTAGATGCAGGTGGTATTAGGTTTTGACGCAGTTTAACTGCAGACAGAATAAGTGATTTGGGGCCATTGCATAGCTGGAAACACCAGACAGCTGTTCCCTAAAATTTTAATGCGGTGGCGAAATTGGCGTTTGCTCCGATCGACAATTCTTTCGACACCGGCGATATCGCGTTACCACTTCCGAGCCGTCAACTATGTCCTTGGGCCGACACCCCAATCGTTGGCAGGCTACGATTGCGTTGGTGTAAAATTATGATTTAGCAGCTGGGCAAATGACCTAATCAGAGCGCTAACCGATTTATACGGAGTGGTTACTTAAGACATGCCAAAAATCGGCCTACTCATGGCAATGTTCATATTGGCGGGTGTCCTTCTGGCCGCTCATTCTTTCTATAATGAGTATTCAGATCTACCGTTACGAATCCGCGGGGTCAAAACCGTAATCTATGGTCTCGGTCCATGGTTGTGCGCCTTTGCATTCGCCGGTGCGAAATGGGCGTTTCAAATGCTTCTACGTAGACAGCCATCAGGTTTCCGCCACACCTTTACCTGGGTCACAGGCGTAGTCGTCGCCTTAATGATCATGACCAAAATAATTTCCTAGCCTCTTGCCCTTGTAGGATGGCGCCGTATGTTTCCAGCCAGGAAATACATCTAGATAAGAAAAAGGCCTAACAACATGAGTGGTCCCCTGGAAGGTATCCGGGTTTTGGATATTGCAACCATACTTGCCGCCCCTCTCGCCGGCACCATAATGGCGGATTTTGGTGCCGAGGTGATCAAGGCAGAATTACCTGGTGTGGGCGATGGTCTTCGCAGCTTCCCGCCGTTCAAGAGCGGCAAGTCGGTCTGGTGGAAGGCAGCTAACCGCAACAAGAAATTTATTACTTTAGACCTTCGAAAACCTTCGGGTGCTGAACTACTATTAAAGATGCTGCCCAAATTCGACGTCCTACTAGAGAACTTTCGTACCGGCACTCTAGCAAAATGGGGCCTAAGTACAGAAACCCTGTGGGAAGCTAATCCTAACCTCATCATCCTACGCGCTACAGCCTTTGGCCAGACTGGGCCGTATGCAAACAAACCGGGCTTTGCCCGCATATTCGAGGCAATGTCGGGGCTCGCCTACATTACAGGGGATGCCGACCGCTCGCCCATGCACAATGGCTACCCCATCGGAGACAGCATTGGCGGTTTATTCGCTTGCAACGCAGTTCTCATGGCCCTTTTGGCCCGAGAACGAGGCATCAACAAAGGTGGCGAGGAGATAGACTTGTCCATGACGGAGGCAACGTACCGTCTTCTTGATTCCCAGACCATCCAATACGATCAGTTGGGCGAGGAACCTCAGCGCACGGGCAATGCCTCTCATTATTCCGCTCCAGCAAATGTCTTCCGCACCTCTGACGATCAGTTCGTATCGTTATCCGGCAGTACTCAAGCAACTTTTAAAGGCAATGCCCGCGCCATTAGCCAGCCAGAAATGCTTGAAGATCCGAAGTATACCTCCAACCCAAAACGGTTCGAAAATAGAGCCGAACTCGACGTGATTTTTTCCGAATGGTTTCTCTCCCATACGCAAGCGGAAGCAATCGAAGCCTTTGAACGCGAAGGGGGCACACTGGCGCCAATTTATTCCATCAGCCAGATATTCAATGACCCTCAGTTTCTAGCTCGAGAAGCCATTGTGCCGGTTCAAGACGATGACTATGGCGAGGTGCGTTTGCAAAGCGTAGTGCCAAAACTCAAAAATAATCCAGGTAAGGTGCGCCATACCGCTCGCGATCTAGGGACTGATAATACATCCGTATACGGTGAACTAGCCGGTCTGAACGAAGATGATTTGGCCGCTCTCCTCGAACAAGGAATTATTTAATCTCAACAGTAGATAAAAGACCTTATAAATCGAAAACTTAGACGCAACGCAACCAATCCGTGATCATAAAAAATTCAAAGAGTTACGGGTTGGTTGCAAATTATTTGCAAAAAAATACGTTTCTGATGTTGGTCGTTCTTA
>CAJWZI010000204.1 GCA_913049615.1 uncultured Alphaproteobacteria bacterium
AAGTCCTTCACAAACCCCGCCAGGAACTAAACCTAAAGCTAATCCTGGAAGGCACGGCGTCCCGCGTGCTAATGCGGTCCAGACACACAAATCCCTGTGCCAACCGTTCAATGCAGCGGGCGATTTTTCGCAGTGGGCAAATGTCGCATCCCACATCAAACTCCCATAGGCAAATATCCAAAGATCATCAAAGTCCTTCGGCGCTGAGGCGATAGTTTTTTCGAGTGAAAACTTACGAACCTTTTCATCCAACGGTTTGAAATATTCAACAAAACGTTGCATGACTGGGATCTATCCACATGTGGCTTGATGGTATTCCTGGCACATATATCCGTCCATAGCCACCAATCATAGGTTTCATGGATACGTTTGTTAACTTCGAGCATAGGCCAGCACCAAGACGAGGCGGCCCTGACAAATAAATGACGCATGCGCCAGTCATGTGTAATGTCCTGATGTAAGATAGGAAGGAGCGATGATCCTGTTCCACGATGTCATTTTTATATCTGTGGCGCGGTGGCGACCTTAATATCCGGGTTCTGATTTAACTATGCCTAATACTTTTTTACCGAGCCCTACTTGAACACGTCGTGAAGTGGTTTATCGTCAATGACTGATGACCTGACGCCGCTCAAGGACCCTGGGCGGCGCCGCACATTACCATTCTTCTACGGGTGGGTGGTCGTTACCGTGGCCTTTATTACTATGGGTATAGGCGTAAATTCTCGTACCGCCTTCTCCCTATTGTTTCCACCCATATTGGATGAATTTGGTTGGAGCCGCGGCACCCTTGCCGCAACATTTTCTATTGGATTTATTACTTCTGCCCTTATTACGCCCGCTATCGGTATGCTCATGGACCGGACCGGGCCCCGCGTCGTAGTGCCTGCAGGGGCTGCCCTGGTCAGTGTTGGCCTGATCACTGCAACCTACAGCACCGTTCCCTGGCATTTTTATTCCACCCTTGGTGTATTCGTCGTCGGCGGCTCAATTTTGATGAGCTATATCGGCCACACTTTGTTTTTACCAAATTGGTTTAAAAGGCGTCGCGGCCTGGCTTTAGGCTTGGCCTTTGCTGGGGTGGGGATTGGGTCCGTGACAATTTTTCCTTGGATGCAGCATTCCATAGACACCGCCGGCTGGAGAGCTAGCTGCTGGACTTTGGCATTTATTATTCTGGTAGTCGTTGTGCCGTTGAATGTGCTTTTTCAACGTCACAAGCCAGAAGACCTCGGACTATTACCTGACGGAGACACAAACCCAACTACGATGCACAAAGACGGCGGCACCATTGTAGATAGGACCATTATTGACCGCGCCTGGGTGGAAACGGAATGGACCTTGGTTAAGGCGATGCGGACAGCGCGATACTGGTGGCTAATGGTTTCCTTCATTGCCGGGTTGTATGTCTGGTACGCGGTTCAGGTGCATCAAACCCGGTACCTCATAGATATCGGTATCTCTGCCGAAACCGCAGCATTCGCTCTAGGCTTAGTCGGTCTTACGGGTGTCGTAGGCCAAATTAGTGTTGGCCATCTTTCTGATCGAATTGGTAGGGAATGGGCCTATACCCTGGCCTTGTTGGGTTTCCTCGCGACCTACGCCTGTTTGTATCTGCTGCAACAATGGCCCGAACTATGGCTGGTATACCTTATGGTCGGATTGCAGGGCTTCATCGGTTACGGAACTTCGACGGTATTCGCAGCCATTCCTGCAGATTTATTCGCAGGCAAGCAGTATGGCATAATTTTCGGTATTCTCGCGACGGCTGCAAGTATAGGCGCAGCAGTAGGCCCATGGCTGACGGGCCTTTCCTACGACATACAGGGAAGTTACGATCGCGCGTTTTGTTTAGCCATGGTCGTCTGCTTAATTTCTATTGCCGCCATGTGGCTGGCAGGTCCTGGAAGGGTCCGTCGTGTGCCCGGGCGCATAAAGGATCATTAGCACTACTTGATAGAATTTCATAAAATGAGCCGATGCCTAACCTTGATAAAGAAGGTAGATTTCTGGACATGCGGCAAGGTGATTTGGTCAAAGCAAAGTCAGATTAATCTGCCACGACTTCATAATGACTACCCTACTGCCACCTCATCAACATGATTTTTTTCGACTGATACTTCGGAAATTAGGTCGGTACCGATGTCCGAGCCTGCTGCTCCACCGGCATCGCCAGCCGCAGTCCCGTCACCTTGTTTGGTGCTGACCTACATTAAAATTTTATTGCAGGTGAGCCTTAAACCAGTTTAATGCGGCCTCCACTGATTCTTCCAGTAATCGGGTATAAGGATCGTAGTGACGTCCATGTAACGTGACCAAATTTTTTGGTTCACCAGCCAATTCGAATGCCTCGCGTTGCCAAGCGACAGGCGTTTGAGTGTCCTGATCCGCAATGATCATGAGCAGTGGGGTCGGCGCAACACCTTCTATAAATGATACGGGTTCATAACTTCGCATCAGATCAAGGCTGCCTAGGGTAATTTCGTTTGGATAAATGCCTTCCTTGTCTACTGCCTCAGCCCATTCAGCGGTTTCCGAACCGGGAATAGCGGCGGGCGTGACCATGGGACGGTCTCCCCTCGCCCGCCCATCCCGATCCTCAGCAAGGCGCTCCAAAAATCGCGAACGACTTTTTTCAGGGACCCAAGCATTAAAATTTCTCTGACCCGATACCAGAGGGACCTGGGAGACAACGCATGAGACCCGTTTATCCAGTGCGGAAACCGTAAGGGCATGCCCTCCGGCATAGGAAGTGCCCCATAATCCGATCCGATCCTTGTCAACAAAGGGCAAATTGCGGCCATACGAAATAACGGCGCGCATGTCCTCGACTTGTTGCCAGGGGTCCGTTTCGTTGCGGGGCCAGCCTGAGGAATCTCCGTAGTTGCGATGATCATAGACCAAAACGGCAAAACCGGCCGAGGCAAACGCAGTCGCGTAGCCCTCTAAGCCCATGGCCATGAGTGCCGAAAAGCCGTGGCTCATAATGATCAGTGGACAAGTTGCGGTTTGCGGGTAGAGCCAAGCGGCAAGCGTCTCGCCATTCGTTTCGATCATAATATCGCGCCGCTTATCCATAAGAACACAACTCCCGGATTATTCCAAACGTAGCCGTTTTTGCCGGCTCTAAGGAAAAACAACCCTTGTAGAACGCAGCGTATTCGTTCACGCCGCCTTTACCTCATTCAGGATTGGGGCCCAATCCTCGACCATTTCCTCGCGGCCAGGATTGTATTGCACCGCAATCTGGCTATAGCCCGCATTTCGTAGATTGGTTAAACGTTCTACGATTTCATCGCGGGTTCCAGTAAACGTTTTTTCCCGGATTAACTCTCCTGTGACCAGGTGCCTCTCATCATCACGCACAAACATCATGTGGCCGCGATGCAGGGATAGATATCTGGCGTCATCAGGTTTATACGATTGATAAAGGGCTTGATATCGATCAATCAGATCCCGTTGCCAGTCCGGCAAGGGAATTTTTTTACCACCTTTCGCTTCCGCCTCGACAATTGCATGCATGAAAATAGCCGCTCCCGGTCCAGCGTGAGCGATGGCGCGATCACTGTCGTACGCCTCTCCCGGCTTGAGTATGCAGCCGAGTGTCAACATAGTCGCATATAGATCTTCTGGCGCATTGCCCGCCTCGGCCCAGCTAGTCTGCATACGTTGCAGATCCCGCAAGCCGGTACGTTCCGTAAATACGATATCTATCCAGCCGGCCTTCATTTTTGCGGTCAGGGCCCGACCGCGCGGGCCAAACGCTGAAATATGCAAGGGCACGGGATCCTCTATATTAATCAGGCCCAGATCCGGATTTAGAAAGTTTGCCTTTGGCGTTTCCCCTTCAAAGGGTACGGGAACAATGTCGCCAGAAAGCATGCCATAAACGGCTTCGATATGCGCTTCCATGTCGTCCATTTTCATGGCGCCGTAACCCATGGTACGCCGCCCAGTAAACCCCGTTCCAACACCAAAATCGATCCGGCCAGGAGCCATGGCGTTAAGTGTAGCGAACGCATTAGCGGTTACTGGCGCAATACGATTTGACGGGATCAAAACGCCGGTAGCCAGGCGGATGTTATTGGTGCGCATTGCCGCTGCTGCCATCGCCACAAAAACATCACCGCACAATTGCTGTGTGTCGTAGAACCAAGCGTAGTCAAATCCTAGTTCTTCAGCCCGTTCGACAAATTTCCAACTATCCCCGCCCGAAGGAACGCCAAGTCCTATATCCATTTCGTTACTCCTTACAACCCTGCCAGGGCGTCATCGACCGGTCGATAATTCAAATTAAGTTCGCGTGCCACCGCCTCATAGGTGACCTCACCCGCATGCACGTTAAGACCGGCCTTGAGGTGAGGGTCGTCACGCGCAGCCTGGGCATACCCTTTGTCGGCGAGGGCCAGCATGAAGGGCATCGTGGCGTTATTAAGTGCGAAGGTCGAGGTGCGCGCCACGGCACCTGGCATGTTTGCAACGCAATAATGCAC
Organism: uncultured Alphaproteobacteria bacterium; assembly: GCA_913049615.1. The sequence continues at coordinate 4,494 of CAJWZI010000204.1, forward strand.
CACGTCGTGAACTTTATATGTCGGAT
>CAJWZI010000205.1 GCA_913049615.1 uncultured Alphaproteobacteria bacterium
CAACGCGAGACACAGATCAAATCGGCATTCAAGACCGCATTTCGGCTTGAGAGTACAGATTGGGAGAAGCGTGTGGTAGCTCGGGGACTAGAAGTCGTCTCCGGGGCCCTTGCCGGCCTAGAGTCTGTGTAGAACGACAATATGCTATGGGAGCAGGATATGGTGCATGTACAACGCTCGACTTGGACCATTGTGTTGCCCTCCCGTCGTTTGCGTAAATAATCAAGTCTATACAGGCCTACTTGCTGCGCTGATTTTGTTTTAGATAAAGTGGGGCAGAACCTTTTCCGTAAACATGACGAATGAGGCGTGGCTCAGCGGGGCAATCATCAAATAATTCATGGGCACGGTTTCCTGCATCTCCTGAATATCATCAATGATCTTTTCAGGCGTGCCACAAACGGCGATCTCATTCACGTAACGTTCGACAGGATCTTCGTTATCCCGAATGGTTTGATCCAGCGCTTCAATTTGTTGGGTTTTCTGTGCGCCTGCTTCGGTACCGCGGATACTGCCTTTTTTCCGGAGGTAACTGCCGAACATGAACTCCGCTCCCCGGCGACCAACCGCTTCCGCTTCTGCCGTTGTGGCTCCCATGGCTAGAGTACGGGCCATAGGAATGTCTCGGTCTCCGATCTCATATCCTGAAGACTCTAAAGAATCCAAATAAATAGAAAGCTTTAAAGAAATTTCTTTATATGTGGCATGAGGATCCATGAGGATGGAAAAGCCCTGCTGACCACTCCATTCGAGGGCATCGTGAGAGGATGCAGCCAACCAGACGGGCATGGGATCCTGGACGGGCTTAGGCAGCACTTCCACGTCCTCAAACTGCCAGAATTCACCCTGATAATTCAGTTTTTTATTATTCCAGGCCTTTAGGACAATTTCTACGGCCTCTCGGAAACGGGGGTAGCTTTCCTGGGGTTCGACGTTGAAGATTTTATGTTCCGTCGAATCGAAGCCTCTCCCGGCACCCCAATTCACTCGACCACCGGATATATTGTCCAACAACGCCACTTCCTCCGCAAGGCGAAGAGGGTGATAAAACGAGGCCAATGAGACGGCGGTGCCAATGCGGATATTTTGAGTTCTGGCTGCGATGTGGGTACCCATGATGTGGACTGAAGGGCAGACGCTGTAGGTGGAGAAATGATGTTCCGCGAGCCAAACTGCGTCGTAGCCGGTACTATCCATTATTTCCATGCGCTGAAAAGCCCGTTCGTACACTGTTTCCAAGGGCACGCGCCGGCCCGGCCAACTGAAGAATTGCAATACGCCAAACTTCACGATGATGTCTCCCATATACAAGTTGCGGCACACTGTTCTTCCGATGTGCGTTGGTAATGTCTATATCGTTAAGGGGTACTCTTTAATACTTAGGATGCCAGGTAGTTTACACCCGGGCATAGCTCTTTAAGATATCGTCTATCACTCGCTCTAAGTGCGTTACCGTGCTGCAGGTTTTCGCTATGTGACAAAAAGGCCGGTAGCGAGGCATTTCGCTGTCGCCGGTGCCCCAAAAAGTTTCGGGTTCGGGGTTGAGCCAGATGACGCTGCGAGAGCGGTCATGCAGGCGGCGCATAATATCAATCCTGGGGTCAGTGAAGTTGGAGCGGCCATCGCCGAGGATGATGATGGTGGTGTGACGATCCAAATCGCCCATGGAGCCTTCTTCATAGTCCAATAATGCCTGGCCGTAGTCTGTGGAACGAAAGCCAATTGCATTCATGATTTCTGGAATCGCCTGTTCTACCTCGTTTTTATTGAGAATATCGCCTACAGATATCAATCGGTCAGAAAAGGCGAAGGCCTCCAACTGAGCTATGACCTCATGCATTGAATAAAGGAACAGCAACAGGAACCTGGCCGCGGCGGCGACGGACTTGGAGACGTCGCAAATAACGTGGATCTTGGGCCTTTCGATCTTAGTCTGTTTCCAAATTACTTCGAACGGAATGCCTTCATGAGGCATATTGCGCCGCAGGGTACGACGGATGTCTAGCTGGCCTCGCTTAGTGTGGCGGCGCCGGCGAGCATAGCGGCTCGCTAGCTTTTTTGCCATACGGCGCACAATTTTGTGCATGCGGTCGAAATCCCGGTGCTCTAGGTTCGACATTTTTGTTTCCATTAAGAATTCTTCACGTAGGGCTTCGCCATTAGCCTTGGCATACAGTTCATATTGCCGTTCCACATAGGAGCGAGCTTCTTCCAACAAATAACGTCGGCCTTGTTCTAGGCGGTTCGCCAGGTCAGCAGCTCTGCCATCATCATTTTCCCCGTCACCTTCGCCACTACGCCGTAAGGAAGCGATCAAGCGTTCAAGATCCCGCAGCCCCATGTCGTCTAAAATGCGTCGAGTGAAATAGCCGCGCTGTGTGAAGAACTGGATTTCGGTCGCTCCAACACGGTTGGCGGACTGTTCGACGGCAGCGGCTAATTCGCTTGCATCAGCATCCAGGATCATTTCCGCAAGAGGCGCGTTTGCTAATTGTTCGGCAAAATCGGCATCCCCCTCGGCGCCGGCCGGCGGGTGGGAACCTGCGCCGTCCTCTCTTTCGTCCCGCTCGCCGAATTCATCCCTCTGGAAGAACATCTCGAAGACATCATCGTAGGCGGCGACTTCTTGGGACGTCTTAGCCAAGGCTACGCATAAGGAATCCTTGAAGAATTGTCGGTCATGATACCCGACTAGCTCGACGGTCTGATGCGCATCAATACTCTCCGCCGGCGTTATACGGATATCGGCGGCGCGCAGGGCGCGTAGAAAATTCTCAAGTGGCCGTTGCATTGGAGGTTCTGTACCCGTAGTCGCCAGCTTGCGTAGCCTTGCGGGTAATTTCCCCGATCTGTGGGCGGATAGCGTGGATATCTTGTTCGAATTTCAACAGCACGTTCAAAGTATCGTGCACTAAGTGTGGGGTCAGATCGTCGGCATGTAACAGCATAATTACTCGCGCCCAATCTAAGGTCTCGGAAATTGAAGGCAGTTTTTTCAGGTCCTGCTCCCGCAGCATCTGTACAAAGGCCACTAATTTTCGGCGTAATTTTTCGTCGATATCCGGAACCCTTGACGCAACTATCTGCTCCTCCAACTTTGCGTCAGGCAGAGGGATATAAAGGTGCAAGCAGCGCCGTTTTAGGGCGTCTCCCATCTCCCGCATGTTGTTTGAGGTTAGGAATACCAAAGGCGGTACGGTAGATTTTATTGTGCCTATTTCCGGTATGGTGACCTGAAAGGCGGAGAGGATTTCCAATAAGAACGCTTCGAATTCCTCATCCGATTTGTCAATCTCGTCAATTAGGAGCACTGCGCCGCGCTCCTGGCGGAGGGCCCTCAACAATGGTCGGGGTTCCAGAAATTTCTCAGAGAAAAACAGATCACTGAATCCGTGCAGTTTCTGCATGGCCTGGTCCAATCCCGGCGTATCGCCCAGTACGTCACCCATCTTGTCCTTTAGGATCTGGGTATAGAGCAACTGTTTGCCATATTTCCATTCGTATAGAGCCTTGGATTCGTCCAGGCCTTCGTAACATTGCATACGGATTAGGGGCAGGTCTAACCATGCGGCGGAGGCTAGAGCCAATTCCGTCTTGCCTACGCCAGCTGAACCTTCCACCAAAATTGGCTTGGTTAAATTTTCCGCGATGAATATTGCTGTGGCGATTTTCTGGGAGGCTATATAGCCCTGTTCCAGAAGGCCTGAGATAATACTGTCCACGTTCTCAAATTTGGTGGCGTTGGGATCTGTCATAAGTCTCTTTTCACTAAACAATGGTACTGAGGAGGAACTGACCGCGCTTGCGGGCCTGGAGGTCCCATGCGTAGCCGGCAATGCCCTGGGACTTCACCAGATCCCGATTGGCGATGGCCAGGGTGTCTGAAACCTCTATATCCCACGCATTAATGAACGCCTCAACCTTCCCTTCGATATAATTCCCTGTCTGGCGAGCGGCGCCGGCCAGGGCCATGAGGGTTTCTTCAGTATCTTCTCTGCCGCTATCAAGCAATTCGGCGGCTCGCCAGGCCATGGCGGAATGAGCCTCCGGCATTGTGGAGAGGAGACCAAGGGCTACCTCAATCTCCTCTGTTGCCTTTCGTTTCGCTGCTGCCTTGCATAAAAGTTTGAAACGGTGTCGCATGGCGCCAGCCGTCTTTGCTGCGCCCAGCGCATCCTCTACCCGACGCATGGGCAGGGAAATGGCGTTGAAAGCGCCGCCCAAGGGACCTAACCGATTTGCGTTGGGAATACGCACGTCCGTCAGTTTTAGACCACAGTGGGGAGAGGGGTGCAAGAAATCGACCTCGACCCCCGACGTCTGCTCTACACCTGGGGTATCCCTCGGCACGATGAAAGAAGTGAACTGCCGTCGTCCCTCAATTTCGTCCGTTATCGCTAAAACTAGAAACAAATCCGCAAGGGGCCCATTGGTAAGGTAGGCTTTTTCACCATTCAGAATTCTATCACCACCATCTGCTACGGCGCGGGTTGAGAGTTTTTTCGGATG
>CAJWZI010000206.1 GCA_913049615.1 uncultured Alphaproteobacteria bacterium
GCGGGCGGGGAAATGGGCCGAAGACGCGGGGCGGCGGGCCCCGCGGCCCCGCGTTAGGACTAGGCTACTTGGTGAACAGCTTCCGCAGCATGGGACCGTGTTTTGGACTTCGGTCCAGGACCTCTTTCCAGCCTTCTGTCACAGCCGCCTTAACCCATTTTTCCCGCTCAGCCCCTTCCAGAGTAATGGTTTTCATGCCTTCCGACGCCATCCAGTCCTTTTGCTTTTTCAAGGCGGCCTGGAATTCCCCGCTTGTAGTCTCGGACTTGGCCTCGAAACTCATAGCCACTTTGGTCAGGAAATCCTGCACATTTTTGTCCAGGGTGTTCCATTTCTTCAAATTGGCCAGGGTGTGAAGGGTGGCATGATAGAAGCCGGGCTCGACACGGTATTTTGTTACCTTGATCCATGGCTTAACCCAACCCAGGGCGGGCCAACCGTATCCCTGCACTGTATTGTTTTCCATGTAGGTATAAACCTGGGCGATATTGGACCGCTGGGTCGTCGCGCCCAAGGACTTAAAAAACGCAGTGTAGACCGGCGCTACGCGTAGATGCAGACCCTTCAGATTGGCTCCGGCGATGGGCTTGCTAAGCCATAGATGGAAGTTTCCAAAATCATGATGCTTGGCGATGAAGTGAATATTCTTTGCGTGCAGCAGCTTCTGCAGATAGTCAAGGCCGCCGTTCTTGCGCAGTTCTGCATAGGGATAGTCGGAGAAGCGCATCACTGGCGCTTCCGGCAGGACATTGCCGAAATAGGCTTCCGTGCAACCGACAATGTCATATGCGCCTTTAGACATTTTTTGCGTCAAAGTGAAGGGGCTTCCGATGGCGGGTGCTCCGCCGACCAGTTTTAATTGAACTAGGCCCTTACCTTGTTTGTTGATTTCCTTAACCACCGCCTCGAAAGGCTTGGACGGCGGGCTGCCGACCGGAAAGCAACTGGCGGCAGTCAATGTAACCTCCGACCGTGCCGATACGGTCATCAGGCCGACGGTCGCGAGAGCCGCGACGATTAACGCGCTTTTTCTTACCATTAGTTGGACCCCCCAGATTATTCCTTTGTCAATTAAGAATGTTAGCAATATTGCAGGCGATCGGACAGGCATTTCATTTCTCACATCGCATGGCTTTTAGAACAAGACGTTGAACAACTGCAGCCGAAGTAATTGGTAAATGGTAATTATCTTGAACCTGTTCGGTTAGCCCGAATAGGGGTTACTTTGATCGTGGCAGGTGAATTAAGCAGTGCCAGAACGTTGTCGGCCTTTATACCGCCAGAGCCGTATATTTGCCCATATAGTCAAACGACACCGTGACCTACCGACATCGTGGAGGCACGGTATCTGTGCGATAATTGGATATAGAAAATCTCAAGCTATCACCCTAAATATTGATTGAGGTTTCTGTGCGCGGGTGGTAACGGCTCCGGCACACAAATGCAGCGTGTGCCGTCGCTACTTTGACGGTAGGCGCTTGTGGACCTATTGTTTTGCTAACCTAGTATTTCAACCATTGGGGAGATGCCTGAGATGGCCAAGAAATATCATCTAATTAGTTCCGTAACTTGACCGTGGGTTCAGCGCGCCGTGATTCTTTTGCGTGCGAAAGACGTTGATTTTGAAGTCACCTACATTGATCTACAAAAAAAACCGGACTGGTTTCTGAAAATCTCGCCGCATGGCAAGGTGCCCGTGTTGTTAGTGGATGATGAACCTTTGTTTGAATCCAACGCCATTGCGGAATATCTGGAGGATGTGATCCTGCCGGCGAAACATCCTAGTGATCCCTTCAAACGTGCACGTAACCGAGCCTGGACCGATTACGTGCCTGATTTCTCCAAGGGCATAAACATTTACTACACCAAATCCCAGGATGAATTAGAGGCAAAGCTAGCCGATGCGCCGAGGTTTTTGCAAAAGCTGGAAGACGCCATCGCCAACGAGCGTGAGAACGACGGCCCTTACTTTAACGGAGCGGATTTGTGTCTAGTGGATGCCGCCTATGCCCCATTTCTGCAACGCCTCTTGATGGTGGAGCAGTTTACCCAGACAGGCATGCTGCGGGATTTCCCTCTGGTGAAGGCCTGGGCAGAGGCTCTAGTGACCAACGATTGCGTTAAGAATTCGGTGGCTGACAGCTTTAATGACACCTTCTATGGCAATTTGAAGAAACGAGACTTTTATGTGGGCACATTATTGAGCGAAGACGTAGTCGCTGCGGAATAATTTTGACTGAGAGGTATCACTTTGGCGGGGTTGTGTAGGCGTTTATTAGGTCCTTCCGCTAAGTGGATGACTGTCAAATAGCGACTTACCTAGCAAGCTATCAAAATATCTTGCCGGGATTGAGAATATTATTTGGGTCCATCATAGATTTGAGCTGTTTCATCAGATCGATTTCAGCGGGGCTGCGGGAGACCATCAAATAGTCTTTTTTCTGTAAACCAATCCCGTGTTCAGCAGAGACGGACCCTCCCCGGATAGCTAGGGGATGATAGACCGCATCGTTGATCAGCTTTTTGGCATTATTCCCATTCTCGCCCACTGCATAGACGATATGGAGATTACCGTCACCCAAGTGCCCAAACACGGCGAGCTTGCGGTTGGGCCATTGTGCCAAGATGGGTTCGTCAATTTCTTCAAGATAAGCGGGCATAGATGCAATGGGTAATCCCACGTCGAAGCCGATGATTGGGCCCCAGGTGCTTAGGCTTTCTACGTCATCCCGCAAAGCCCACATAGCTAGACGTTCGCCTTCAGATTTAGCGATAACGGCATCAACCATCAAACCTTCTTCTAAAGCGTCCGCTAACATACTCTCGAAACGGTTGCTATCCAATTCGGGATCGCCTCCCATAACTTCCATCAGGACATAATAAGGGTATTTGTCGGACATTGGTTGCGCCGCACCAGGACGGGATGTCACCAGTTGGAAATAGTTTTGCCACATCACTTCATAAGCTGATAGGCAGCCTCCCGAGCGGCTATTGCAAAAATTCAAAAGCCTTGGAAGATTATCGAATTCATCCAACGCCAGATAGGCGGTCTGCTGACTAGCGGGTTTGGGTCGCAAACGCAGCACCAATCGCGTAACTACGCCGAGGGTGCCCTCGCTGCCGATGAACATGTGTTTCAGGTCGTAGCCGGCATTATTCTTGATAATTTTTCCCAAGGAATTCAGGATTGTGCCATCAGCTTGCACCGCTTCTAGACCCAATACCATATCGCGTGCCATGCCGAACCGGACAACTCGGTTTCCCCCGGCATTGGTTGAGATGTTCCCCCCAAGGGTGGCCGAGCCGCGCCCCCCCAAATCAAGGGGAAAAAAGAATCCAGCTTCATCCGCCGCCTCTTGGACGGTTTGTAAGGTAACTCCTGTTTGTACGGTCATAGTGGCAGAGGAGGGATCGATTTCTTCGATCTTGCGCATACGTTCTAGGCTAAGGATAACCTCATCCTCTCCAGCAATATTGCCGTCCACCAGCCCGGTCAGACCACCATGACACACCACCGGTTGCAGTTGTTCATTGCAAATTTTCAGGATTCTCGAGACTTCGTCCGTATTACTGGGACGTACTAATACCTTGGCATTTAGTGTCTCGTCGGGATGACTATAACCGGCGGAGCGTCCAGACATTTCTTCATTCCGGACTATACCTTTTTCACCGACAATATCCCCCAACCGCTCAATGAAATCCGTCATGCCTTAACTCTGATCCCGTTACTAAATCATGTGTTGGGACCAGTTTATGCTGACGGCCACAAATCGCCAATATGTCTAGCACCTATCGCCGAACAATCGGTGTTGGAACAATTGCGTTAATTGGTGCCTACTGATTTTGCTGCAGGCCAGAAGGTAGGTCTATATTCGGCTGGTGGATCCAGGCGGCAATATCCTTCCAAACAACTTCCGCCTGCAAGTCTCGTAACAACATGTGCCAGCCATCCGGGTAAAGGACAAACCTTGGTTTGGCCGGCAGGCGAGCTATGGTTTCGTGGACTGGTCCGGCAGGCACGATCTCATCGTGCTCGCCATATAACACCAGTGTAGGATATTGCAGTTTAGGGGCTGCTTCGTAGGCATGGCCCATAAGCTCGGTGACGCCATAGACGGCGTCGATCCGTGTTTGTCGAATTATCAAAGGATCCTTTCCCAGTGCGCGCAACATGGGGATGTTATCGCTTGCACGGCGTTTTAGGCCGCTGCCCGTTGCCGTCTTCCAGGGAATTGTATGGGCCGACAACCAAAGGCCGAAGCGCAACATGGGGTGCATGGATTTTCCTCCCCACATTCCTGGTGCTACGAGGATTATACCAGCCACTCTTGCCTTCGAGGCTTCAGCCAAAGCCAGGACCGCAACGGCGGCGCCCATGCTTTCGCCCAGTACATAGATCGCTTTGTCTGGGTGCCGCTGCGTGATCAGCGCCACAAAAGCTCTGGCGTCGGCAGCAAGAGCTGCCGATCCACCCCAAATTCGCGCCTCGGGGGAAGCCCCGAAGCCGC
>CAJWZI010000207.1 GCA_913049615.1 uncultured Alphaproteobacteria bacterium
GCATAACGTTCTTAGCTTCATTGGAATAAGTGACGAAGCCCCGGTCGACAACATCGGACGATCCGGCAATTTCCGTCAAACAGCCAGCGATCAACCCACCAGTACAGGATTCCGCCGTAGCCACTGTAACACCCGCCTTGCGGCAGGACTGCAACAGCGCTGAGGCCTGTTCTATCAGATCTTCGGGAAACACTAGTATTTAGCCATTATATGTTCCGCGAAATCCTTGAAATTCTGCCGCGCCACAGCGATGGGCGGCAATAATGCGACCTCTTTCAAGCCACCAGCCTCTAACTCCCGCAGGCGTTCGATGATCTCGTCCGGCTCGCCTACAAGCCCACCCGAAACCTTGATCATCTCGGGCGTGATAAAACGCCGTTCGGAGGAGGGCAGAAAGGCGCAATGGCCTGTATGCAAAATTTGATGGCGGCGTTCCAGCGGCATTTTGACTTCCACGTACGTCTTATACTGGTCCCAGATTTCCCTTACTTCCCCCTGGATGAAATCATCATTGCCCCGTTGCAGATAAATCTCGTACCAGAAGTGTAGTGTCGAAGCGACTTCCGCGCCGGTTTCATCGATGACCCGATCCGATCTCAAATTTTCGCCCGGTTTCAACACACAGGCGAAAGTGAGGACCGAGGTGTGAAAATCTTTTTCGATTTTCCGGCCCACTGCCTCGGCGCCGCGATGCATGCGTTTGAGGTTCTGGGTCAAAAGACCATAAGGCTCGTTGCCGGCCCCGATCCGACCGTCCCCATAGGCGCCAGCTGCCGCCAGAGCCTTAGGTCCATTAGCGGCAACATAAATTGGAACCTTGTGCTCGGTATTGATGCACTCCAGTTCTCGATCCAGGAACTTGATGGGTTTACCCTGATACTCCACCTCTTCGCCCGCCAAAAGTCCCCGCACGACCTGCAAATAGTTGCGGAAGGCGGTTGGTTGCATAGGATTTTGCCCCATCACCCGCATGGCCGTATGCCCGGTACCGATGCCGAGGAATACCCGCCCAGGAGCAATATTGTTTATAGAGGCGATGGAATGGGCCGTTACCGGAGCCAGGCGTGTGCCGGCGATGGCGACGCCGGTGCCCAACCGCAATTTGGTCGTGTTCTGAGCTGCTAGTGCCATTGTGGCATAGCAGTCGGACCAGATCATCTGTGAATCTGGCACCCAGCCGGCGTCGTATCCCAGTTCTTCCAAAAAGGGGAACATGTGCCAATCATCGATTTTCGTCGCCACCATACCGCCGAATTTCATTAGAGAGTCCCTTCAATCAATACCAGTAACGAAATGCCGCAATGGCTGCCAAACCGTAAAGGGCAGCTAGCACATCATCCAACATTATTCCTAAACCACCGCTCACTTTGCGGTCGGCCCAACTGGCGGGCCAAGGCTTGGCAATATCGCACAAGCGGAACACCAGAAACCCTGCTAAATAGTATAATGGCTCCAAAGGCGCCACGATGAGGACCAGCCATTGGCCCGCTACTTCATCGATGACCACGGAACCTGGGTCTTTGCCCCCGCTGGCTCGCTCATAAACGTCACTCGCCCAGCATCCGAGGGCGAAGACAGCAGCTGTTGCTACCATCAAGGTGACTGGACCGCCCAGTTGAACCATGGCCCAGGCAAACGGTAAAGCCGCCAAGGAACCCCAAGTGCCGGGCGCCGGCCGAATGAGGCCAGCACCGAACCAGGTCGCAGCTATACAGGCAGGATGGGTGAGGGGCAGGGCCGCTTTCGGCATTGTCATTCTTCAACGTGGCAGGCGTACGGTGGCGATGGCATGAGCAGCAATGCCTTCATTGCGACCTGTGATACCCAGGCCTTCCGTTGTGGTTGCTTTAATGCTAACCCGGCTGGGCTCCAGACCAGCGACCTCGGCCAGGCGAGCGGCCATAGCCTTGTGATGTGGCGTGATCTTGGGCCGTTCGCAAATGATCGTCAGGTCCACATGGGCTAGCCTACCACCAATAGCGCGAACACGGTCCACTGCAAACCGCACAAAATGGGTGGAGTCCCTATTTCGCCATTCGGCTTCTCCGGGTGGGAAGTGCCGGCCGATGTCGCCGTCGCAGATGGCGCCCAGTATCGCGTCCGTGACGCTGTGTAGTGCCACGTCTGCGTCGCTGTGACCGGCTAGTTTAGCAACATGGGGGATATTGACACCGCATAAGCGCACGCTGTCACCACTTTCAAATTTATGCACGTCGAATCCCTGACCAAAGCGTACGTCAGACAATCGAGCGGCGTGGGCAGCATCGGCTCTGGTCAGATCATTTTCTGTGGTGATTTTTCCGTTGTCCGGCGACCCCTCAACCAGGACTACCTCCATGCCGCTGGCGCGCGCGATTGAGGCATCGTCTGTGTGCTGTTCACTAGCCTGTTTATGTGCGGTCAGAATGGCCTGAAATTCGAAACCTTGTGGTGTTTGTGCCTGCCAAAGTTCATCACGGGAGACATCGGACGAAATTAGGCCGCCGTCCCCTCGTTTCAGGCTGTCAACTACTGGTATGGCGGCAATGGCGCCAGCATGATCTAGCAAACCATTGAGGACATTGTCGATCACCGGCCGGGATATAAACGGGCGGGCGCCGTCATGAATCAGGACCCAGTCGGGTTTGCGGTATTGTAAGCTGCGAAGACCGTTTCGAACGGATTCCTGCCGGGATGCGCCGCCGAGGACGGGCGGCAACAGCTCTAATCCATCGGCGGCCACTTCGTATAGTGTTCGGTCTTCTTCCCGAATCACCGTTGCCACGTGCTTGATGCGTGGGTGATGACAAAACGCCAAAAGAGCGTGGCGTAGCAATGGGATGCCGGCCAGGGTTTGATATTGCTTCGGCAAAGGGCCCCCGAGACGTTCTCCGCGCCCACCAGCAACAACCAAGGCCGCAGTCACCGGCTGTTCTGTCTGCTCCATGGTTGCAGCTTAGCATGGTCGGCCAATCAATGGTTGGCGGAAACTCCGGCTGTGATATTAACGCAACCGTTACCAGAAGCTTACAGGCAGTGAGACGGCTTGATGACGAAGGTGGATCTACAACTAGATGACCGGGATGGAGGCCGTGTGGCCTGGGTCACGATGGATAATGAGAGGCGGCTGAATGCCGGCTCGTTAAAATTGGTGGAGCAGTTAAAGGCCGTTTTTGATTCCCTTGCGAGCGACGCAGACTTGCGTGCGGTCGTCCTGACGGGAGCTGGTGAACGGGCCTTTATGGCAGGCGCCGACTTGAACGATCTGTCGAAATTGAACCCTACGACCGGTCGATATTTCATCACTCAAGTGCACACGGCGGCCAAGGCGATCAGAGGTTGTCCCGTTCCGGTCGTTGGTCGCTTGCGTGGCTTTTGCCTGGGAGCAGGATTAGAACTGGCTGCAGCCTGCGATTTTCGCGTGGCTGATGAAAGTTTCGTAATGGGCATGCCGGAAGTAAAGGTAGGTTTGCCTTCGGTGATCGAGGCAGCTTTGTTGCCTCGTCTCGTGGGCTGGGGTAAGACCCGGGAAATCCTTTTGACCGGCACAAATTACAACGCTAAGGAAGCGCTTGAAATGAGATTTGTTGAAAAACTTGTTCCGGCGGCGGAGCTGGATGCTTGGGTCGGGGTTTGGCTGGAGAAAATTTTTGAAGCCGGCCCGGTCGCGGTACGAACGCAAAAGGCGTTGATCGGGCAGTGGGAGGAACTGGGTCTGTCTGCAGCTATCGAGGCTGGGATTGAAGTTTTTGGTGAGGCGTTTGAGACCGACGAACCCAATCGCATGCTGGCACCCTTCATGAAGTCAGAATCCTGATCTGAGTTAGAACCATGGCACAGCAGCATTGGGTTTTTGGCTATGGCTCGCTGATGTGGCAGCCGGATTTCTCTTATGCGGAACGGCGGCCGGCCATGCTTTGGGGCTGGCACCGGGCTCACGCGCTGATTAGCACTACTGCCTGGGGCTCAGCGGAGCGGCCTGGACTGATCCTCACCCTGCTTCGGGGCGGCGCTTGCCTTGGCATGGCCTTTCGCGTCGCGCCGGGTCATTGGAGGCAAACAAGAGCATATTTGCGTCGGCGGGAAGTTGCCTACCGCCATGTTTGGGTCGGTGTCGTTACACCGAAGGGTGAGATCAATGCCCTGACCTTCACGGCGGACCCAAGTAACGGACGCTACATCGGAAAGCAACCCCTAGAGCGTAGAGCTTTGATGGTAGCCCAAGGCGAGGGGAGCAAGGGTACCTCACGTGGCTATTTGGCGGGAACTATCGCGGCGGTCCAGGCTATGGGCGGACAACCGGAACCATCCTTGTTGCGGTTACAGGCGGTAATCAGGCGTTTAAAATAGACAGGACGACGTTGCCTGTTCAGGCTCCATCTACAACGCCGGCGCGTCTTACCGTGAAAGATCATTTTCTCGGGCGCCAACCAATTTTTCCATTCGGTCACGATCCAGCAAATACAATACGCGACCTTTGCGTGCAACAATACCACCT
>CAJWZI010000208.1 GCA_913049615.1 uncultured Alphaproteobacteria bacterium
CTTCACGTCTTGGTAGACGCTAGGTGAACCTACTCTACACGGGGGGGAGAGAAGGTTCACCGAGAATGCTGCAACGCAACATTCTAATATAAAATTTAAGGATTAGGTCCTGGCTTCGCTAATGAAAGTTATGCATGGATGGTATGCGTCAGGCGCATAGATATATAAAGCTTAGAACTGCCATTTCCGAACTTGCTCCTCAAGAAAGTCGCGGAACACACCAATTCTTTTGGTGTTTCGCAATTCTTCGGGGTAGACGAAATAAGCATCAGTCGTAGGCCCATCAATTTCCGGTAGAATGCGTTGTAGGGGCCGATCGGGGGTAATCATATAGTCAGGGAGTGAGCCGATTCCGACGCCACTTTCAATCGCCAGTAACAGGCCGTAGATGTTGTTTACTTGTAATATGGTGGCCCGTGGCCGGTTATGGGACTTGACCCCTATAGTTAGGGGCCAATTAATGTTACGCAAGGTTGGGGGGGCATGATCGCCGTAAGCAATCAAAGGGCAATCGTCCAGATCGTCCACATCGCGAGGGGCGCCATACTTCTCAATGTAAATTTTCGAGGCGTACAAGTGCGAATGTGCCGTGAAAAGGCGTTTCTTGATCAGGTCCGTTTGCCTCGGCTCGGTGATGCGGATGGCCACGTCCGCCTCGCGCATGCCCAGATCTAATTCCCTATCATCGCAGATAATTGAGAGGCGAATATCGGGGTATAATTCAAGGAATTCATGGGTGCGCGGGGTCAACCAGGTTGAACCAATTCCCACGGTGGTCGTTATACGCAAATCGCCGGAAGGGATGTTTTTACTGTCGGCAAGTCGAGCGCGCACCGCGGCCAGTTTATCAAACACTTCGTGGGCAGATTGATACAGCAGGTCGCCATGTTCTGTCGGCTCCAATCCGCGAGCATGGCGGTGAAATAGCTGTACGCCCAGCTCCTCCTCTAACGCTGAAATTTGCCGGCTGACAGCGGATTGGCTGAGATTTAGATTTTCGCCCGCATGGGTGAAGCTGCCGGCCAGGGCAACGGTATGAAATACCCGCAACTTGTCCCAATCCATGGTTTATTCGGCCGCCTCGGCCGCCCCATCCTCAAGCGCCGCAAGGTAGCGTTCCACTTCCAAAGCCGCCATGCAACCGGTTCCAGCCGCGGTTACCGCTTGACGGTAAATTTTGTCCTGTACATCGCCCGCCGCGAATACGCCGGCGACCTCTGTTGCTGTGCTGTCCGGCGCGGTAAAAAGATATCCTTCATCGTCCATGGCCAGCTTGCCCTTAAACAACTCCGTCTGCGGTACGTGTCCAATGGCGACGAATACACCGTCCACAGCCATCTCATTGATTTCAGCCGTCTTTACATTTTTTACCTTGACGCCGGTGACACTGGGCGGCGTGTCTTCACCCACGACCTCATTTAGGACGTGGTCCCAAAGAACTGTAATCTTATCATGACGCAACAAGCGCTCTTGCAAAATTTTCTCTGCACGTAGGCTGTCCCGGCGGTGGATCAAGGTTACTCTCGAGGCGAAATTGGTAAGATACAGGGCTTCCTCAGCCGCGGTGTTGCCGCCGCCAATGACGCAAACGGGTTTGCCCCTATAGAAGAAGCCATCGCAGGTGGCGCAGGCGGATACGCCGAAGCCCTGAAATTTCTGTTCGCTTTCCAGGTCCAGCCATCGCGCCTGTGCGCCGGTGGCGATGACTAAGGCGTCGGCGGTGTAGGTATCGCCGCTGTCACCTGTGCAGATAATTGGGCGAGCAGTAACATCCAGATCGATGATAATGTCGTTGACGACAATTGTATCCACCGAGCGGGCCTGCTCCTCAAACTGTTGCATCAGCCACGGTCCCTGAACCACCTCGGCAAAGCCAGGGTAATTTTCCACATCCGTCGTTATGGTCATCTGCCCGCCGGGTTGGAGGCCGTGAATCATGATCGGCTGTAAACCGGCGCGTGCTGAATAAATTGCGGCGGTACATCCTGCCGGGCCGGAACCCAAAATAATGACACGGCTATGATAGTTTTGCGGCATGGCGCACTCCTTACGCTAACAATTCAAAATGACAAATGGTCGGGGGCAACTTCCCACGGTATGTATATGGCTAATCCGTCCGCTTCAAGTTAGGGTGGAGTAGGGCTTTTTTTCTCAGTAACTTTTGGATACGTCTGGCAACCTTAGCCGTGTCATTGGCCGGTCGATAACGCCAATGCTCCAAATGTCCCTGAAATGGCCGCGTGTAACCGGCTGCCTGCATACTGCCGTGGAATTCTTTGAATTTTTTGTTACCTCCGTCCAGGTGAACAACATGCACCGGTTTGCCGGTGGCGCAGGCTTCGGTGACCATGTTGACCGAATCGCAAGTAACTATGATGCTGTCTGCCAGACCTAAATAACCGAAGTAAGGGTTGTCGCCTTCGAAATCCCAAACCTGAGCCGGTAGACCTTCCAAGGCCTGGTGCAAGGCCTGAATATTTTCATCGCCTGTGCGGCGCGAGGGAGTGACTACGAGACCAACACCAAGATCTCGGCAGAGCTTTCTCAACTGGCCGGTGAAAGTCGTCATAATCTGTGGGGTTAAACGAAAACAGGAGTTGCTGCCTCCGATCAAAACCGCCACCAGGGGGCGCGGCAAATGGGATATTGAGGCGGCAAACTGATTCGCCGCCTCTGTAAGGCGCTGGTTCGTAATGCTGTGTAGGGAGGCCTCGGTTTCGATTACATTCGGTCCTTGGAGGTGGTCGTGGCGTGGGGGCGCGACGAGATCAAATGCCGCGAGCTGTGTCTTCGGGTTCTGAATATGCACGGCCATTGTCGCACCATTGCTTCGCTTTTTTGCTAGCAGTGCATACGGCACAGCCCCTCTTCCGCAAGAAATAACGAGATCTGGCCAGGGGGGGGAGATAGAATCGCTGTCAACACCCAGGGCGGTAAGTGGCGATGGCCACCAGCCCGGCGGTAGCCAGGTCCAGGGCGGTCTGGGATGCACCCTCTTCACCGTGAAAGGGAGGCCCACCGTTTCGGCCAGGGCAATTGCCTGATTTTCCATACCTGCATGGCCCGGCGTCAATACCCAACAGGGAACTTTTTTTTTATCGGATGATGTCAATTTGGAACCAATTTGAAATATTGTTACGTGGGTAATATTATTGCGTGATCGGGCCGGTATGCCTAGATTCGAAATTAATTGACCCAAATTACACCGTAGCCCGAATGGAGGATAGACCCCCTGTGCCCAAGGTAAAGCTTGACGCTATCGACCGACACATTTTGGAGGAGCTACGCGATGATGGCCGGATCACTAACGTGGAACTGTCTCGTCGCGTTGGAATTTCGGCGCCCCCCTGTTTGCGCCGCGTACGAGCGCTGGAGCGAGTAGGCCTTATACGGGGGTATCACGCGGATCTAAACGGTGAGGAATTGGGTTATGCGCTCTCAATTTTTGTATGGATCGGACTTGATAGCCAGAACGAGGAGGACCTATCCGCCTTTGAACGACGCATGGCGGGTTTGCCTATGATCCGTGAATGCCACATGTTGACAGGCGAAGCCGACTTCATTTTGAAGGTCGTAGCCCAGGACTGGGATTCCTGGCAGAATTTCCTGACCACTGAGTTGATCGCGGCGCCGAACGTTGCATCGGTAAAGACAGCGCCGGTTCTGCGTCGTTCCAAAGTCGAATTCGGTGTGCCGTTGGATGGATTTGGGTATGCCTAATAGTTACTAGACCACAGAATTTCCAGGCAACCTCCCCCTAAAATCAACTGAAGCGTCGGGAGTTTCAAAGGCAAGAATGAAATCTACACCTATCGGGTCAATTATATGGGTCTAGATGGAAAATGGATAAATGCTTCTGCAGTAACCGTATTACTGCAAGACACTGGCTGTTTTCAATGCCCGGATACTGGGGAAATAGTTAATTGTATGTTTGTTCGGCATTAGGATAGCCCCACGACTGGAATTAATGCGCCATGGATTGCATTCGCTTCCTTGGAACAAAGAAACATGATGACTGATGCTAGGTCAGCGGTGGTGACCCAATCCGCCGGGTCAGCATCGGGCATATCAGCGCGGTTAACCGGGGTATCAATGATCGACGGCATGACGCAATTGACGTTGATTGATTTCGTACGCAATTCACCGGCCATGGATTCTGTCAAACGCATGACAGTGCTTTTAGCCGCACAGTAACTGCCCATGCCTGGGACACCGCGCAACGCGGCATTGGCTCCGATGGTGACTATTTTCCCGCCGCCCCGTTCAATCATGTGAGGAACGACGGCGGCCGTCGAATTCAATAGGGTTTGTACATTCAGATTGTTCATCAATTCCCAGATATCGGTGGCGGTGTCATGAACTGCCTCGCCCATATGAAATCCGCCTGCTATGGCGCAAAGGGCGTCAATGCCGTCGTGTTCATCCTGAATTTTGGCGAAGGCAGACAAGACCATATCCCGTTGCAG
>CAJWZI010000209.1 GCA_913049615.1 uncultured Alphaproteobacteria bacterium
GGCGGCACCAATGCCACCTTAATTTTTGACCGGTTCGAAGACTAGCGACGAGGAAGTTTATGGTAGAAGTCGCCGATAACAAAAAACTTATGGCGGGCAAGCGCGGCCTGGTTCTAGGTATCGCTAATGACCATTCAATCGCCTACGGAATTTCCCGAGCACTGCACGGAGCTGGGGCCGAATTGGCCTTGACCTATCAGGGTGGCAGTTTTTTGAAACGAGTGGAACTCCTGGCCCAGTCCTTAGATTGCAAAATTCTCTTGCCCTGCGATGTTACCGATCCCGATAGTGTGGACGCATTGTTCGCGGCCATAAGTGAACAATGGGGCCGGCTGGATTTTCTGGTGCATGCAATCGCCTATTCCGACCGTTCAGAACTGAGCGGACGGTATCTTGAAACAACTCGAGAAAACTTCCTCCAGACGCTCCATATTTCCTGTTTTTCATTCACTGATCTGGCCCGGCGGGCCTCAGAACTAATGACAGACGGCGGCGCTATGTTGACATTGAGCTTCCTGGGTGCCCACCGGGTCATGCCGTCCTATAACGTAATGGGTGTGGCAAAAGCCGCCTTAGAGACTTCTGTTCGTTATCTGGCTGAGGATCTGGGCAAGGATAACATACGAGTTAACGCGATATCGGCCGGCCCCATGCGCACCTTGGCGGGCGCTGTCATTGCAGATGGCCGATATGTACACAAATACGCTGGCGAGCATGCCCCCTTGCGCAGCGGCCTGGATCTGGATGCTGTTGGCAACGCGGGTCTGTACCTATTGTCAGACCTGTCCAGCGCTGTAACTGGCGAAATCATGAACGTAGACAATGGGTTAAGCCTGATTGGCATTCCAAAGCCCACTTCGACCAGTGACTGAAACTGCGGTAACGTTGGCTTTCCCCGATAAGGTTCGACGGGAATGGGATTACAAATCTTTAATGGATTAGGATGATTAGTTTGTATCCCACTGCGCCATGCAAATTCGTATAATATGAGAACAGGTCCCACCTATTTCTGTGGGCAAAGGACGCGTAGAATTTTCCATGATGTTGTCTTGCTTGCCCATCATATACGGATGCACGATTTGCTAATGCGCTGGTTCCGGCGGCTCTTGTTACTTCTGATGTTTCTGCCTTTTTTGGCACGAGCACAGACAGGCGCCATTATATCGGGGAACGACCGTCATCATCCCGTTTTTGCTGCGAATGGTATGGTTGCAAGTCAGGAGGCAGTTGCGACGAAGTTGGGTGTGGACATTCTGCGCCAGGGTGGCAACGCAATTGATGCTGCGGTGGCAGTCGGCTTCATTCTGGCCGTGACTTTGCCTCGTGCTGGCAACTTAGGCGGTGGCGGTTTCATGTTAATTCACCACTCCCAAAGTGGAGAAACCTTGGCCCTGGATTATCGGGAAAAGGCGCCGGCAAAGGCGGATCGCGATCTGTTTTTGGGGCCGGACGGCGAATTAGACAAGGTAAAGGCGCGATTTTCACATCTGTCTATCGGCGTGCCGGGCACTGTCGCCGGCCTGATCGAGGCACACCGCCGTTTCGGTAGCCTGCCGCTGAGGGCTGTCATGACGCCTGCCATCACCCTGGCCAGCAAAGGATTAATGGTTACACCCGGATTAGCTCGAAATTTGCTAAAACGACAAAAGAGGTTGAAAAAATGGCCTGCCACGGCCGCGATATTCTTCAAACCGGACCTCAGTGCCTATCAAGCAGGTGACACGCTGGTGCAAGCGGATCTGGGGCGCAGTTTGTCCCGCATCGCCGCCACCTCAGGCCAGGATTTCTACAAAGGCGAAACCGCTTGGGCTGTTGTGGCAGAGATGAAACGCCACGGTGGCTTGATCGACCTAGAGGACTTGGCCGCCTACCGTCCGGTTTGGCGCAAACCGGTAGAAGGTACCTACCGGGGCTATCGAGTACTTTCTATGCCACCGCCGTCATCGGGTGGTATCCACCTGGTGCAGATGTTGAATATGTTAGAGAGCATTCGCATCGCCGATTATGGCCATAATGGCGCCAATGCCATTCACATTATGGTAGAGAGCATGAAAAGGGCTTATGCGGATCGCGCCGCACATTTAGGCGATCCTGAATTCTGGTCCGTACCAATGCAGGGTCTGATATCCGAGGACTATGCCAGGCAGTTGGTGAATTTGATCGATTCTAACCGGGCTACGCCATCAAAGAGCATTTCCCAGGGCGACCCGGCGCCCTATGAAAGCAACGAGACCACGCATTTTTCCGTCATGGATAGTCAGGGCAATGTGGTCAGTAACACCTATACACTGAATTTCAGCTACGGCACTGGTATCGTGGCTGCTGGCACAGGTATTTTGTTGAACAACGAAATGGATGATTTCTCTTCCAAACCTGGCGTGCCCAATGCATTTGGCCTAGTAGGGGGTGAGGCCAACGCAATCGCAGGCGATAAACGGCCGTTAAGCTCCATGACGCCTACAATAGTTTTCAAGGACGACAAACCCTGGCTGGCTACGGGAACTCCCGGAGGATCACGCATTATCACCATGGTGCTCCAGGTTCTGCTTAACGTTATCGATCACGGCATGAACATCGCGGAGGCTACCGCCGCTCCGCGCGTCCACCACCAATGGTTGCCCGACAAATTATTCGTGGAGCGGGGCCTGAGCCCTGACACTCTGGCCCTGTTGAGACAGCGCGGCCACAACGTTGTCATTTCTCGTGCAGCCGGCAGCGTGCAATCGGTGATGACAAACCCGAAAGGCGGATTTCTGGGCGTATCTGACAGTCGTCGTTTGGGCGCGCTAGCGGCAGGATACTGACCTAAGGGCAAGATGCACGGGTCATAGTTCAAGGGATAGGTCTGAATATCAGAGTGATGGATTTGGCTGTTTCTATTCCTGCGGCCGTATGACGATCTTGCCGACGATGCTGCGGTCAATCAATTCCTGGATCGAAGGTGCGATCTGGCTCAGGGGACGCACGGCGTGGATCACCGGGACCAACGTTTTCTTATCCACCATGTCCAAAACTGCGATCTGTTCCGCAGTCGTCCAGCCGTTGGAGCCGATAATATTTTGCTCGTAGGTCCAGATGTAGCGGATGTCCGTGGGCGGTGAGAATCCAGCTGTGGCACCGCAGGTCAACATACGTCCATCGGGTTTCAAACATCGCAGCGATTGCGCCCAGGTTTCTCCGCCAATGTAATTGATGATCACGTCAACGCCGCCGCCGTTGTCTCCGGTCATGGCCATGCGGGGCTTGCCCGCGATGGCGTGGCAAGCCTTGACCAAATCATCTTCGGCAGATGTGTTGATTAAGTGATCTGCCCCTAGTTCCTTCAGCTTGTCCAATTTCCATTGAGCACTGCCTGTCACAATTACTGTGGCGCCCGCTGATTTTGCCAATTGCACACAACAGGTGCCAACGCCGCCGGTTGCCCCCAGAATTAGCACTGTGTCTGAGTTTGTGACCTTACCTCGTGTCAGCATCATGCGGTATGCCGTGCCATAGGCGATGGGCAATGCGGCGGCATGATCATCGCTAACCCCATCGGGGATCGTGATCAACTGGGTGGCGGGGATGCGAGCGAATTCAGCAGCTGCGCCCAGGCGGGTTTCTCCTGTCATACCTTCACCAGGCACAAAGGTATGAGGGCATACTCGGTCGCCAACGTTCCAGCCGCTGACATTGGCGCCGAGCTCAACGATTTCGCCGGCAAAATCTCCGCCGGGGATCATGGGAAACGGCGTCGGCAGGCCCGTGGTACCTCCCAAAATCATTGGATCAAAGCCATTTAGAGATACCGCGTTGACCTTGATCACCACATCATGCGGTTGGCATTGGGGATACGGAAAGTCGCCTATAGATATCTTGTCTGCACCGCCATGTTCAGAAAAAATTGCTGCTTTCATGTTATATCCCTTTTCGTAGCCGAACCTGTTGGTTTCGACGGGTCATGCCCTTATGCTGCGCCTTGGAGGAATGAGTATATGGCGTTCAAGGCGTTATTGTTCGACGTTTTTGGCACAGTTGTGGATTGGCGCGGCAGTATAATTGCCGAAGGGCAGGCTTTTGGCCGTGCCAGGGGGCTTGATGTCGACTGGGCTGCCTTTGCCGATGGCTGGCGAGCTAAATACCAGCCGGCAATGCAGCGAGTGCGAGATGGGCAAACTGGCTGGGTCAAGCTGGACGATCTGCATCGGCAAAATCTGGACGAACTGTTGGAAGAAATGGCTATCACCTGCCTGACCAGGGACGAGATTGATCATTGGAACCGGGTTTGGCATCGTTTGAATGCGTGGCCAGATGCGGTCGAGGGACTGACTAAGTTGAAAAACAAATTCATCCTAGCCACTCTTTCCAACGGCAATGTCGCCTTGATCGTGAATATGGCGAAACACGCAGGCCTTCCTTGGGATGCCGTGCTGGGGGCGGAGGTGGCTGGACATTATAAGCCGCAACCGGAAGCTTACTTGAAAAC
>CAJWZI010000210.1 GCA_913049615.1 uncultured Alphaproteobacteria bacterium
AAATGATTAATTATGTCGCCTTGGTCGATCTGCTAAGCTATTGGTAGCGCTATTGAATAGTTGAAGGTAAATCACGTTATGGATGACGAACTGCCGATCCTGGAAATCCGCCGTATCGAGGCCAATATCATTAAGCCGATATACGAAGAAATGGTCATTGAATTGGGTGAGGAAAAGGCCCGTCAAATACTGACTACCGCTATCAACAAGGATGCGGTCCGCCAAGGGACGGAACTTGCCGCCAGCACGGATTTGCCGAATAATCTGGAAACATTTGACTCCTTGATGGGGCGCTGGTCCAAGGGGGACGCCTTAACCAAGGAGCCCGTGCATACCAGCGAAAACCGCCTGGAATTCAACGTTACCCGTTGCAAATATGCTGAAACATACGCCGAAATGGGTCTATCCCACATCGGCGCTATCCTATCCTGCGGCCGCGACGGCTCGTTATGCGAAGGCTATAACCCTGAAGTCACTCTGACCCGCACACAAACCATCATGAGCGGCGCCACCCACTGCGATTTTCGATTTAAGATCGACAAATAATAAGGCCGCCGGGTCTATCGTATACCCTGCCATATCCCGATGATGGCCGTGTAGCATGCTGAAATCGACGAGGTTGCTGATTACCATGCTGAAGGCGTGGCTCATGACTAGGCAATCCGTTCAAGAATGATCCCGTGCTCTGGTTCCTTGTCGCCGATGGTGATCGCGGCCCGGATCCGATCGATAGCGGCGTCCGCATCGGCTTCGTTGGCGGCGTGTACCATGACCAGGGGCTGACCCATTTCGACCCGTTCCCCCACGGCACACATCTCAGTCAGCCCTACGGATGGATTGATTTGGCTGGCGGCATTTCGCCGCCCGCCGCCCATGACTAGTACGGCGATGCCGATGGCCCGTGTATCCATGGCAGACACCGTGCCGGCGTCGATGGCGGCGCACGGCTTGGAGACGGGTGCCCGAGGTAGATACAGAACGGCGTTTTCCGCTAGGTCGGTTGGGCCGCCCAATTGGCTGACCATACGGGAAAAAATTTCCATGGCCCGCCCCGAGTTCAGTGCAGCTTCGGGATTACCGGACATTCCGGTTAGATCCAGCATTTCCTGTGCAAGGGTCAGGACCACTTCGCGCAACCGGGACTCCGGATTCTCGTTGCGCAGAAATGTGAGAGCCTCTGCCACTTCAAGAGAATTTCCAACCGCCCGCCCCAAAACTTGGTTCATATCTGTGATCAAGGCGCAGGTGGGCAGGTTAGCGCCATTGGCCACGGCGACGATACTCTCTGCCAGTTCTCGGGCCATGCCAATATCCGCCGCGAAGGCGCCGCTGCCGGTCTTCACGTCCATGACTAGGCCATCCAGCCCGGCGGCAAGCTTCTTGGAAAGAATTGAGGCAGTGATCAAGGGTACGGATTCTACCGTCGCCGTAATATCGCGAATGCCATAAAGGCGGCCATCCGCTGGTGCTAGGTCGTCAGTCTGGCCGATGATAGCGCAGCCCACGTCCTTAACCACCCTCTGGAACTGTCGCTTGTCGGGTGTGCTGTTGTAACCGGGGATCGAATCAAGTTTATCCAGGGTGCCACCTGTATGGCCGAGCCCCCGACCCGATATCATTGGTACGAAACCGCCGCAGGCCGCTACGATAGGAGCCAGCATCAGCGAAACTTTGTCGCCTACCCCCCCCGTGGAATGCTTGTCGACCACGGGTCCTGGCAGGTTCTGGTCCGACCAGTTCATGACTTGGCCCGATCGGGTCATGGCTTGGGTCAAGGTGATCCGTTCCTCCATGTTCATGCCCTGGAAGAAAATCGCCATGGCAAACGCGGCAATCTGCCCATCGCCAATTTCGCCGCTGGTCAGTCCAGCCACCATTAAGTAGATCTCTTCATCGGATAGGGTGCGCCCGTCCCGTTTGTGGCGGATTATTTCTTGGGGCAGCAGGCTCACGATCCGTAATCTTTCAGAAAAGCAAGTAGCAATTGTTGTACCTTGTCCGTGGCCAAGGCCGCATGTTTCTTGGTCTGTTCGTGACTTAGTGTGAAGTCGCTCATCCCCGCTGCTCTGTTGGTGATTATGGACAGGCCCGCTACCCGCATGTTGGCATGGCGGGCCAGGATTACCTCCGGCACCGTTGACATTCCCACCGCATTGGCGCCCAGGATGCCTGCCGCCCGTACTTCCGCTACAGTCTCGAACTGCGGGCCGGCGAACCAGGCGTACACCCCTTGGTGTAGAGGCACACCCATGGCTTTGCCGTGATCCAGTAACTGTTGCCGCAGGGCGGGGTCATATGCGTCCACCAAATCAACAAACCGGTCATCGCTTGGCTCACCGAACAGGGGCGATTGGCCGGTGAAGTTCAAATGGTCCGTCAGTAGCATGATGCTGCCTGGCTCCATATCGCCATCTAGCCCTCCGGCAGCATTGGTCAACACCAAGGCCTCACAGCCCAGCGCCGCGAGAGTGCGCACGGCCACCTTCATTGCGTCCGCCCTGCCAGTCTCATACAAATGCGCCCGCCCTTCCAACAAAGCGACCGGGGTCTGACCCGCCTTTGCTAACACTAGTTGACCTTGGTGGCCGCTGACGCCGGGTCGTGGGAAACCTTCAAGGTCCCCGTAAGGTATTGCCATGGCATCGACCATCTGATCGGGCAGACCGCCCAGGCCAGAACCCAGCACCACCGCCACTTGTGGCTGAAATCCGGGACGCCGCTGCCGTATTATTTCTAGTGGCGTCATGACAGATTGTCAGGCCCGAATGATTGCGGTAACAGGGCATCCAGGGTCATGGTCATCTTCACGCCTTCGGGCGAGGCGATATGCACCCACACATCAGGGCTCGCGAATTCGCGGATTTTTTGCCGGCAACCGCCACAGGGTGTGACGGGCTCATCACTGACGCCAACTACCAGAACCTCCGCGATTTTGCTCTCGCCGGCCAACACCATAGCAGCAATGGCACTGGCTTCGGCGCAAATCCCCTCCGGATAGGCTGCGTTCTCCACATTGCAGCCACCGTAAACCTGTCCGCTTTCCGCCCGCACAGCGGCGCCGACTTTGAAATTAGAATACGGCGCGTGCGCTTTCTTCCGGGCTGCCCGGGCGACCTGGAGAAGATCATCGACCATGCCTAGTGCTCCTTCACATACGGAATACCCGAGGCCTTGGGTGCGATGGCTCGGCCGATGAAGCCAGCTAGCAAGACCACGGTCAGGATATACGGCATGGCCTGGATGAATTGTACCGACATCTCACCAATCAGAAGCAACTCCACCCCCTGCATGCGGATTGCCAAGGCATCTAGAAACCCGAACAGCAAACAGGCAAATAGCACAGGCACGGGGCGCCATTTGCCGAAGATCATGGCGGCGAGCGCGATGAAACCCTTGCCTGCCGTCATCTCCCGTAAGAAGCCGGCGCCATGCCCTGTGGACAGGTAAGCGCCCGCGATGCCGCACAGGATGCCGCAGATGATCAAAGCCAAATATCGCATACGAATTACATTGATACCTGCTGCATCCACTGCCGCCGGGTTTTCTCCAGTTGCCCGCAGACGCAGACCGAACCGTGTGCGGTAGACTAGCCACCAAACCAGCGGTACCATCATAAATGTTACATAGACCAGGATGTTATGTCCGCTAAAGAGCTCGGAATAAAGCTGTCCAAACAAGGGCGAATTCGCCACCGTTTCGGCACCAGGAAAAGTCAGAGCAGAAAACCGAGAATCTCCCGTTAGGGGCGGGGTTTGGCCACCCAGCTGGAACCAGGATATGCCCAGCAATACTGTCAAGCCCGACGCTAGGATATTGACGGCTACACCGCTGACGATCTGGTTGCCGCGGTGGGTGATACAGGCAAAGCCATGCAGCAAGGCTAGTAAAATTGAACCGCCAATTCCGGCCATCAGGCCGATCCAGGCGGAGCTGGTCAAGGCTGCCACAGTTGCAGCGGCGAAGGCGGCGGCCAGCATCTTGCCTTCCAGACCGATATCAATGACCCCGGACCGCTCCACAACTAGACCAGCCAGGGCACACAGGATCAGTGGCACCGAAACACGAATGGTGGCGTCCAGTGTCAATATAACCAGCAGCAGACCTTCTTCCATTCTTAGGCCTCTGCCAGTCTTGGCGCCGCCAGGCCCATATAGAGGCGCTCCGCTGGGCCGCGCAGCATATAGCTCAGGGCGCCGGAAAACAGCACCACAAGGCCCTGGATTACTACGATCAGGTCCGGTGTGAAGGCTGAATTCTCGAACGCCAATTCCGCGCCCCCCTGATATAGAGCGCCGAATAGCAGCCCTGCGAGGACGATGCCGACGGGGTGATTGCGGCCCATCAGAGACACGGCGATGCCGGTGAACCCATAACCGGCGGCGAAATCCAGCAGCAATTTATGGTGCACCCCCATAATCTCGTTGATGGCGACAAAACCGGATAAGCTGCCCGAGATGC
>CAJWZI010000211.1 GCA_913049615.1 uncultured Alphaproteobacteria bacterium
ACCCGCGCGCCCATGGCGTAGATGGCCGCCCCCCGGTCGTCACGCCAGATGCCGCCACTCTGACGATGAAAATTGGTCTCTGCATAGTAATTGGGATATTCCAATTCCGGATCAAGCGTGAGCATTCCGAGGTCGCCTTCACGGGGTTCAATGCAGGCCTTCAAGTCATCTACGCGCGTCTTCACCATATCCACCACATTTTCCCACAGACGATCCTGAATGTGCCGGTTAAGCCAGGCCCAGCGAGCCATGCTGGGTAATTCTTCGACGATTGGCCGCGCGGCATCGGCATCAGCGGGTTCGGTTTTCCCCTCAATTGCGGCTTCGTACTCGTTTCGCAAGCTGCCATAAAGTGTCGTGGACCAGAACTTTCGCATCGCCAATAGCGTTCGTACCCGAGGAATTTCTGTTTCACGCCAAGCCAGCAGATCAAATACCGATTGTGTTGTTTCCGTCATTGACGCCCCTCCTCTGCGCTATTGGATAAAATTGCCAGGTACTTGAAAGGGAAACAAGTGCTCTCATGAGGTTGATAATAGATGGTAAGATTGATAATCACTAAGGTATAAGATGGCTTATAGGGAGGTATAATTCAATGAAAACAGGCACTATCACTCGTAGAAACCTAGTCTTTAAGTTTGTTGGGGCGGCAATGTTATTGTCTCTGGGCTTAGTTGGAACGGTTCAGGCCGCCGATATCACACAAACTATCAAAGTTGGTGTTCCCGACCTACCACCCGGAAAGGGCAACCCATTCTCGGCTTTGGGGACACCCAGCATCTATACTTGGTCGGCATTATTCGATTCTCTAACCCTAGTAGATGGAAAAGGTGTGGCGCAACCGGCATTGGCTGTAAAATGGGAAAACGTAAATCCCACCACTTGGCGTTTTACGTTGCGAGGCGGCGTCAGTTTTTCCAATGGTGAACCGCTAAGTCCCGAGGCGGTCATCACCGGTTTCAATTACATCAAAAGCGGTAAGGCGGGCCGTTCACCCATCGTACGGGAACTGAAGGGTGTGTCCTCAGCATCTGCTAGCGGCGGCAACGCTGTCGATTTTGTAACTAAGAGACCAGATCCCATATTTCCCAATCGTATAGCGGCACTGAAAGTCGTTGCGCCCAAGCATTGGGCAGCCAAAGGGGTCAAGGGTTATGCCATCGATCCCGTGGGTACAGGCCCATATAAGGTGGCCAAATGGGACGCAAACAAGGTAACACTGGTCGCATTTGAGGGTTCCTGGCGAGCTCCAAAGGCAGGTAAACTGGAAATCCTAGAATTACCGGAGCGATCTGCGCGGGTGCAGGCCCTCGTATCAGGGCAAGTCGACATCGTTGCCGGTCTTTCCCCCGACAACGTGCCAGTTATAAAAGGTTCGGGTCATCGTGTCGATGTGCGCGCTGCGCCGCAGGTGATGTCGTTGGCACTGCCGCTAGTGCGTAAGAATAAGCAAAAAAAACTTGTGGCTTTGGATACGCCATTCGCGGATCCGCGAGTGCGCCGGGCACTGAATTACGCCGTTGATAAGGAAGGCATAGCCAAGA
The DNA here is from genome assembly GCA_913049615.1 of uncultured Alphaproteobacteria bacterium. The sequence goes on from CAJWZI010000211.1 coordinate 1,545, forward strand.
ACGTTTTAGGCGGTCTTGCCAAGGCGGCGGGGCAGGGTGCTACACCGGCGGCCTTTGGATATAATCCGAATGTTAAACCCTATCCGTTCGACCCTGCCAAAGCCAAAGCGTTGCTGGCCGAAGCGGGGTTCCCCAATGGAATCTCGTTTACCGCCGAAGTGGTGACGGGATCTTTCCCGGGCGACTCGGAAATCTACCAGAAAATGGCGCAGGATATGGCTAAGGCGGGTATTAAAGTAACGTTGCAGAAGATTACGTTCCCCAACTGGTTGGGCAAATACCTAGGGCGTAAATCATGGAAAGGCCAAGCCTTTGGATTGTCCTGGAACTCCGCACCCTATATTGATTCAATTCGTCCGATCACGTTGTTTTCGTGCTTCAACCCTTTTACCTTTACTTGTGATGAAAGCGTCAAGGGGATGATTTCTAAGGCGAATACGGAATTTGATGCAGTAAAACGGAAAGCCATGTTGAATCAAATTCACGAAGCTAACCATGCAACGCCACCCGCCGTGTTTTTGGTGGAGCAGATTGACATCTTTGGCTTATCCAAGCGAACACGCGGATTCAATCAAATTAATCGCTTTATCCCATATCAGGATATCAGCGTTGGTAAGTAAGTGCTATTTGGTCTCTTGGCTCCGAACCTCGCTCATATTGGTCGAGGTTCGGAGTTTCCGTGTTCAATATGAAACTGGACTACCGTAACCTAGTTAGACGCGCGGTCACATTCGCAATCTTCCTAATCGGCATCGTCACGCTGCTTTTTTTCCTATTGCAATTGACGGGCGATCCGGCCGAGGTGATGGTGGGCGATACGGGCACGCCCGAACAACTTGAACAGGTCCGTCGGCAATACGGTTTCGACCGCCCTTTATGGGAACAATATTTCGGCTACCTTTCCAGGTTGGCGGTACTTGATTTCGGAATATCCTTTGCCGACAATCAGCCAGCCTTGGGCGTGGTGTTGGAACGGCTGCCGCCGACATTACTACTGACTTTGCTTTCCATTACAGCAACATTGTCATTTTCTGTACCGCTAGGAGCTTGGCTCGGCCGGCGTCCCGATTCTACCGATCGTCAGTTAGTGGGCGTGCTGGTCTACGTCTCTCAGGGAGTTCCCGGCTTCGTTGCTGGTCTGCTTTTAATACAAATATTCGCCGTCGAACTCCGTTGGCTGCCCTCATTTGGTCATGAAGGTTTGTCAAACTGGATTCTACCGACGCTTACCCTGGCATCATTTTTGGCGCCCAAGCTTACCCGCGTGATCGCTGCCAATGTTACCGAGGCCATGCGTGAGGACTACATCAGAACGGCCCGTTCCTTTGGCGTTTCTTCTGCCGCTTTGCTATGGCGTCACGCACTACCGAACGCTCTTTTGGGGGCGACGGCGCTAGTGGGTACCCAGTTTGCCTTCCTGATTTCAGGTGCCGTCATCACCGAGGTGATTTTCGCTTGGCCCGGTTTGGGGTGGCTGCTGGTTAAGGCCACCACAACGCTTGATTTTCCAGTTATTCAGGCTGCCGTTTTCATTATCGCGATTCTGGTATACGCGGTGAACGTCGCTACTGATCTACTATTCACCATAGTTGATCCTCGATTGCGGAGTAATCGGCTATGACCGGCCTATTTCCCAAATTCCTGTTGCCGTTCCGCCATAGGCGTCCCGGTCTCCAGCTCGTGCTCAGTGGCATCGTGGCGGTTTTCATACTCTGTTTGACCTTGGGCAATGATATTCTGGTTACGGGTGATCCACTGGCAGGTGATATCGTGATCCGTTTCAAACCAATGTGGTCCGACGGCCATTGGTTAGGTACGGATCAGTTGGGTCGGGATCTGTGGACCCGGGTGTTAGCCGGGTTTCCCTGGTCGTTGGGCATCGCTTTAACGGCTACCCTCATTGCCATGACCGTAGGAACAACTGCGGGATTAATAGCAGCTTGGAGGCCGGGGAAGGTGCGAACCGTCGTCAACCGGTCCGTAGACATGATCATCGCCTTTCCGGGACTTGTTATCGCCATCTGTGTTATAGCCGTGTTGGAGCGTGGTTTTTGGCCATTAGCGCTGACCTTAGGGATGTTGACTTGGCCCTATTACGCCCGGGTTATCTACGCCGAGGCATTGGGTTTGTTGCAGCGTAATTATGTGTTGGCGGCAAAACTATTCGGGGTATCGGGGGGGTGGATCTTATTGCGCCATATCCTGCCTGGCGTACGTCCTACCTTAATGGTTATGTTGGCTTTCCACTTTGCAGATATGCTGATCGCCGAAAGCGCATTATCGTTTTTGGGGCTTGGCGCCCCCATTCAGGCCCCTACCTGGGGTAACATGCTGGCCGAAAGCCGCCAGTATCTGTTTAACGCGCCGTGGATGATGATGGTTCCGGGTGGCGCTATAGTTATGGTCGTAGTCACTCTAAACCTGTTGGGCGACGGCATCGCTGCTGTGGCGCGCGCAGAAGCACGGGCGGTGGAATAATGGTAGAAGCTGTTCTTTCGGTAAACGGCTTGAGGATTTCTTTTCCGCGTGACGATGGCGGCGTATTTCATGCGGTTGATGGCGTGTCTTTCAGCGTTGCCGCGGGGGAGACCTTGGGCATAGTGGGCGAGTCCGGTTCGGGAAAGACGATGCTAGCGCTCAGTCTTTTAGGCCTTGTACCACAGCCTGGAAAAGTATCTGAGGGCCGAATATCACTGCTCGGGGATGAGATCTCGGGTATGAATGAAAAGGAATTGGCCTCCGTGCGTGGACGGGACATAGGCATGATTTTTCAAGACCCTATGACCAGCTTAAATCCTGTGCGCCGGGTGGGTTCTCTGTTAGAGGAGGCTGTGCAGTGTCACAACCGAGTAACTCGCACCGAGGCGCGCGCTCTCTCTCTCCGGGCTCTCTGGGAGGTTGGGATCCC
>CAJWZI010000212.1 GCA_913049615.1 uncultured Alphaproteobacteria bacterium
GGCTGCGCCGTTGGGAGAAAGCATGATTCTTGAGGTTGAGGCAGAAGACCTAGCGGTTATATAAAAAAACAGGTATGGATCAAATAGTCCATTGAATTGTAGCTCAGGGATGCCTAGAGCCGCGCCGGTGACCTGGAATACGGCGATCAAGGTTATTCGGATGAACCCGGAACGTAATTTCTCAGTGTGGAGAAATTATTTAGATGAGCGGCTCTTGGCATCGGGCTCCAAGGCGTTGATGATATCGGCAGCTTTTCAGAGAGGGAATTTATCATGAGTACATTAAGTGGCCAAACCGCATTTGTAACGGGTGGGGGCACAGGTATCGGCCGGGCCATCGCCATTGATTTGGCGGCAGCAGGGGTTAAAGTCGTTGTCTGTGGCCGTCGTATGGAACCTTTGGAAGAAACGGTTCAGGCGGTGAGCCTGTCGGGCGGCGAGGCGAGCGCAGTAACTTGCGATTTGACTGATCCTGAGACTATTGAATCTTGCGCTCTCTCTCTATTAGCGGAACACGGTACAATTGATATCTTGATCAATAATGCTGGCTTTAGTTCTGTGGTTCGGAGCGTTCGATACATTGGGGCCGATGAATGGCGCGGCGTCATGGATGTAAACACTATGGCTCCTGCTATGATGACAAGGGCTTTATTGCAACCGATGGTCGATCAAGGGCGAGGGGATATTGTTATGATAGCCTCCATGGCGGGGGTCAACCCATCTGTCATGGCCGGCTCCGTCTACAGCGCGGCCAAAACGGCGGCGCGAGCCTACATGAATATACTTGCCCAGGAAATGCGGCCACACGGTATTCGTGCAATCACGGTGTCGCCAGGCGAAGTGGATACACCTATCATGGACAATCGGCCCCTGGTGCCCGACGCGGAAACCCGTGCCCGGATGATGATGCCGGAGGATATTTCGGCTGCCGTCCTGATGGCCGTGACCTTGCCGCGGCGCGCTATGGTTTCAGAAATTCACATCGGCGCTACTGACCCGCGGGATATGTCAGCCGATATTTTAGCCTCCAAAAACAAGAAGTCAGCTTAGAAAAATAGACACCGGTAGCCGGTGGCGTCGGAGGCTGTGCCGGCATTGGCTTGTGCACTACATTGGGGTCGCGGTATTATTGCCTTGCAAACAATGGCCGAGATCAGAAGGAAATCGTAATGAACGACAACAGCCAGAAATTCAGTTGGATTGGCAAGCGCCCCATCCGCCCCGACGGGGTTGAGAAAGTAACCGGCGCGGCGCAATATGGCGCTGATCTCAGCTTTCCAGGAATGCTCGTGGGCAAAGTTTTGCGCAGCCCACATGCGCATGCCCGCATTCGCGGTATAGATACTTCGAAAGCCGAGGCGTTGAAGGGCGTCAAGGCAGTGATCACTAAGGATGATATCCTAGACCTGCCCTCGGTATATGTTGGGCCGGCGCGGGTGCAACAAAACTTGCATCATATAACCCGCAATGTCATGGCCCGGGAAAAAGCTTTGTACGAAGGTCACGCTGTTGCTGCCGTTGCGGCTATTTCCACAACCGTTGCAGATGAAGCCTTAAAACTGATCGAAGTGGATTATGAGGTTTTGCCTCATGTAACCGGTGTTGCTGCAGCATTGGAGGCCGATGCGCCATTATTGCATGAAGATCAGATTACTTTGGGCATGGAACCGGCACCAACCGAGCCGTCTAATGTTGCAAAATTTGCCGAATTTGAACGAGGTGATTTGGAAACCGGTTTCGCCGCAGCCGATGAAGTGGTTGAAATGGAATTCTCAACTGAAGCCGTGCACCAGGGTTATATAGAGCCTCATGCTGCTGTTGCTCGATTCAATCAGGATGGCCAGGCGGAATTGTGGACGTGTACTCAAGGTCATTTTGTGGTGCGTAATGTCGTCGCTAAATTATTGGATATGAACCACGCCGATTTGAAGGTGATCCCCTCTGAATTGGGAGGCGGCTTTGGTGGCAAGACGGTTGTGTATCTGGAACCTCTTGTGGTGGCACTATCACGCAAAAGTGGTCTGCCGGTGAAGATTGTTATGTCGAGGATCGAGGTCTTTCAGGCGTCGGGTCCCACCTCGGACAGCATCATGAAAGTGAAAATTGGTGCTAAAAAAGACGGAACAATTTGCGGAGCTGAGGCCAAGTTATGGTTCGGTGCTGGCGCCTTCCCTGGGGCACCGGTTATCGGCGCTGCGATGTGCGCCTTCTCCCGTTACGATTTGGCAAACGTCCGGGCTGAGGCTTATGACGTAACTGTTAATCGGGGCAAAGCGGCTGCCTATCGCGCACCGGGCTCTCCAATTGCTGCTTTTGCGGTTGAAGGCGTTCTGGACGTGCTGGCCAAGAAGATTGGTATGGACCCATTGGCATTACGATTAAAAAATGCTGCCCGCAATGGGTCGACTACCGTGTTTGGTCAGACCTTCAACTCCATCGGTTATGCGGAAACCATCGAAGCCTTGATGGATCACCCACATTACAAATCACCCCTGGGCCCCAACCAGGGCCGGGGCGTGGCTTCCGGATTCTGGTTTAACGGCGGCGGCGATTCTGCAGCCACTATGGCCATCAACGATGACGGTACGGCGGTAGTGGCTACAGGCAGCCCGGATGTGGGCGGCTCTCGGGCTTCTATGGCGATCATGGCGGCAGAAACCTTAGGTATTGACTATGATCAGGTGCGCGCCACCGTGGCCGATACCGCCAATGTGGGCTACACCCATGTCACCGGCGGAAGTCGAGTGACTTTGGCTTCTGGCCTGGCTGTGGTGAATTCCGCTAAGGAAGTTATCAACGAACTCTGCGTCCGAGCTGCCCGAATTTGGGATGTGGATCCTGAGGGTGTAATTTGGGAGGATGGTAGTGCTAAACCAGCTTCCACCAACGTAGGCGATTTTGAACCGTTGTCGTTAAAGGAGATAGCGGCTCAAAAATCTGCTACTGGCGGGCCGATCGTGGGTAGCGCTGGCGTCAGTCCCACGGGTGTAGGTCCTGGCGTTGCGACCCAGATTGTTGATGTCGAGGTAGACCCTGAAACAGGCTATGTGAGCATCATCCGTTTTACGGCTGCGCAGGATGCGGGCAGGGCTATCCATCCTTCCTATGTGGAAGGGCAAATTCAAGGTGGCGTCGTTCAAGGTATAGGTTGGGCTTTGAACGAGGAATACATTTATGGTGAAGATGGACGCATGCAAAATACCGGATTTCTAGATTATCGCATGCCGCTGGCATCAGACCTGCCGATGATCGAAGCGGTAGTGGTGGAAGTGCCCAATCCGGACCATCCCTATGGTGTGAAGGGAGTTGGTGAAGCCAACATCGTTCCTGTCATGGCGGCGATCGCAAATGCCATCAAAGATGCCGTCGGAGTCCGCATGACTTCGTTGCCGATGTCGCCGCCAAAAGTACTGGCAGCTCTGGATAATAACTGAGCGAGCAGGTTGCTTCCTGCGAAGAGGGCTGTATTTTGGCCACCCCTTAGCTAGTGGCATTTCACTAGGGGCCAAATCAATGGAGTAGGTTTCATGGATGCAGTCTTTTTCCATGACGGTAAGTGGTACGATGAACAACCCATGCTGATTGGGCCGATGAACCATGCCTTTTGGATGTCCTCGGTGGTGTTTGATGGCGCAAGGGGTATGGGCGGTCTGGTTCCGGATGTGGAGGAACATTCCGCTCGGCTGATAAATTCTGCCAACAATATGATGTTAGAACCGGATATGGAGGCTGGTGAAATCGCGGAATTGTGCCGTGAGGGCGTCCGCAGGTTACCCAAGGATATAGAATGCTACATCCGGCCCATGTATTTTGCCCGTGAAGGCTTTCTAGTACCGGAAGCCGACAGCACAGAATTTGTCCTTGCTGTCTATGACAATCCGATACCGCCCGAGGGACCCTTCAAGGTCTGTATGTCTTCTCGTCGCCGTCCAGCCCGCGACATGGCACCTACCACAGCAAAGGCCTCTTGCCTGTATCCCAATACATCTCTGGCTCTGGCGGACGCGGCCAAGCGCGGTTTTGATAATGCCGTGGTGTTAGATCCCAACGGAAACGTGGCAGAATTTCTCTCCGCTAACCTGTGGATCGTCAGGGACGGCGTTGCCTTCACGCCTGCCATTAACGGTACTTTTTTGAATGGCGTCACCCGACAACGCACTATCGAACTGCTTCGTGCGGATGGCGTGGAAGTGGTGGAAGGCACTCTGACCATTGACGATGTTCGCGAGGCTGATGAAATTTTCTCATCTGGTAACCATGCAAAAATTCGCGCAGTCACTCAGTTTGAGGACCGCGAGCTACAGCCGGGTCCCATTGGTAGACGTGCCAAAGAACTCTACTTCGAATATGCCCAGGATTTTTCGGTGTTTTGAGCTGGATAGAGGTCTCGCTAGGTTGACTGGGGGGCGAAGCGGTCCAATGGTTTGTCATTGAT
>CAJWZI010000213.1 GCA_913049615.1 uncultured Alphaproteobacteria bacterium
ATCGAGGCGCCTCGAGTCTGTTTCAGGTTGTCGCAACCGATCAGGCGCACGTGATTGTTGGGGTTGGCTTTATGGCATTCCGCGGCCTCGCGGAGGATGGCGTCGACGTCTTTTTCGCCGAACATCGGCAGCTTCCACATGTACCAGTAATCGTCGCCGGAACGGTCCGGCTCGACGTGCTCAATGGCCGGGTTCCATCCCTGTTTGACGATATAGACGACTTGCGCGCGAATCCTCTCAGCGTCCATTTTCGGTAGGTACGAAAAGGTTTCGAACTAAATGCTTGCAGGGGTGTTGAGACGTGACGGGCAAACCTGAATATTAGGCATTTTAAAATTCCTTTTCGCTTTAACCGGTTTTGGCCAGCTTATCGACGGTATGCTGTTCCGCCTGCCGCCGCAATACCGGGCGGGAGAACCTTCTAAACCGGTCCGAAGGTATGTCGGCTAGGCGAAAAACGCCCTTTCTTCCGCCTCCCTAGCAAATTCCCTAGAAATTCCTGTTGCAGAAACCCTTATTTGACCCCAAATCTGTGTCATCGTATGGCCGGACAAGGAAAGACCGACTTGAGCGTTCAGCAAAACATCGAACAAAAAATCCAGGCCTCGCTGGTGCCGCTTCACCTGGAAGTCGTCAACGAAAGCCATATGCACAACGTTCCGCCGGGGTCGGAATCCCATTTCAAGCTGGTGATCGTTTCGCCGGAATTCGAAGACCTGTCCTTGGTTCAGCGCCACCAGAAAGTCAACGGTATCCTGGCCCAGGAGCTCAAGGACGACATCCACGCCCTTTCCATGGAAACCCATACCGCCGAGGAGTGGAAGCGCCGCGGCGGCAAGACCATGGACTCCCCCCTCTGCCACGGCGGCGGCAAGGCGGACAGTGAATAGATACGGAATAGAGCCTAAAAGGGTTCTAATGGATTGAATCCACTGGCGGCAGGATTTTTATTTTTTACCAGAAGCACGTTTTTTCCTGAAAAATATTGGATCACGCTGCTGTTCCAGGACGTGCAGCTTGGCCAGTTCGAAAGATAGCAGCCCGTCAAGATCGACCTTCGCACCCGGCTTGATGCGTACGATGTCTTCGGCGAGCTGCACCTCGGCCAGAAATTTCTGGCCGAGGTGCAGGCGGGCGAAAATTTTGATGACGGACACATCCCACCGGCACCAGAAACCATCTTGCCCACCGTTGATGCTCCGGCCTACGCTCGCTACGGCTTCAGCCGGACCATCAACTAATATGGAACAAACGAGAGGCCCAGGGCGAACGGGATTGTCGCTAGAAGCCAGACAATTATAGCGTATCCAAAGATATTTCTGGCCTTCAGACCCGTGATGGCCAACAGAGGAATGGCCCAGAACGGTTGTAGCATATTGGTCCACGCATCTCCTGCTGCGTACGCGATAAGTGCCTGCCCAGGTGCGATACCCAGATCCATCGCAGCGCGATTTATCGCCTCACCAATTGTTACCCATTCTCCACCCCCGGAGGGTATGAACATGTTAACCAACCCGCCGGTAAGCCAGGCAACCACAGGAAACGTGCTTGGTGTAGCAATGGCGGTCAACCAGCCCGCAATCGTCAGCGCTAGGCCAGACATCGTCATAATTCCCATGATCGCCGCATAAAACGGAAACTGTATGACGATTCCAGTCACTGCTCTCATAGAATCGGCTATCGCATTCAGGTACTTGATTGGATTGAGGTAGAGCGCGAATCCAAGTAGCAGGAAGACAAAATTCAGAGAATTAAGGTTGAGTCCGCCCTTTTCGGTAAACCACCAGATGATCATCGTGAGCATGATGATGCTGGTAATGGCGGCGATAATCTTGCTGTTCTCTAAGCGGTCTGCAAAGACTTGGCTACCTTTTTCCTCCACCGTTTCTATTTCATCTTTAAGCGCCTCGGGCACATAATCTTGAATGCCACGACACCCCGCCGGTCTAGGATGCAGGAAGTACATAACGGCTACCCCAAACACAAATATGATCGCGGCATTGATCAGCGTGTAGGGATGCAACACCGTTTCCGACAGCGGTATCAAGCCCGTGAGCTTTTGGAATGCGTATCCGTCGGTAGTGGCCATCAACGGGGCCGAACCTGATAAGCCCCAATGCCAAATGAGGCCAAGGCCGACATAGCCCGAGACGGCTAAAACGGGATAGTGCATCGGGATGTTCCGGCGATGCGCTTGAATGGCCATTTCACGTGCGAGAAATGCGCCGATCACGACGCCTAGCGACCAGTACACCCAACTCACCATGAGCGTGATACAAGCAATCAACGCCGCGGCCTGCTTTCCATTGCTCGGCCACTGGCAAATCAGCTTGAGCCCTCCGCGGATAAACGGATGGGACGCCAAAGCAAACCCCAACACCACTTGCAATACGACTTGCATCGCAAACGTAAGCAGCTTCCAGAAGCCTAGGTAACTGAACCCAGCCAATGCATAAGGATCCTGGTCCTGGACGGTCATGCCGAGAATGAACACCCCGAACAGCAGCAGTAACGCGAATATAATTGGATCCGGCATCCACTTCTCCACCCCTCGGCACAACTTGTTGCCAATGGATTCCAGCAGCGGCGCTTGTTTCTCGTCTTCTACCATGACAAATCTCCTTTTTAATCTTTTCTAATCTTTCACCAAGAGTAGAATCTTCTCGCAATCAGTCTACTATATTTTCGCGCCCGGAAGAACTCCCTAGTCATACGCATTTCGTCCAGCATCCATCGACCGTGATGATTTCTCCGGTGATGTAGCTCGCGAGATTTGACGCAAGGAACACCACGACCGATGCAATTTCGGCCGGATCGGCGGCGCGCCCGATCGGAACCTCGCTAAGAATTTGAGTCATGGCGTCGTTTGGGTCGCAGGAAAGACGTTGGGCTTGACTTGCCACCAACTTTTGAAACAGAGGGGTATCCACCCGACCCGGGGCCACAGCGTTGACGAGGATATTGTGGCATGCGACGTCCTGGGCGAGGCCTTTGGTGAAATTGAACAGACCGGCATTGACGACGCCCATGGGAATTGAGAATGGGTTCGGTTGAATTCCGAACACGCCACCGATCATGATGATGCGCCCGGACTGCGCATGAACCATTTGCGGAAGAACTTCCCGAGTCACACGCACCGCGGCCATAAGTTTGAGATGGATTGTGTCAAACCAATCTTCGTCGGTAAGTTCAAGGAACGTTCCGGCTTTTGCACGACCGACACAATTGATTAGGATGTCAATGTTGCCCAATTGTTCAGTAACACTCGCAACCATCACCTTTATCTGCTCAGCATTCATGCAGTCTGCCTGGACAGCGGCGACATCGACATTCGAGGTATCGGTAATGTCCTTTGCCGCCGTGGCGAGATTTTTCTTGTCGCGGGCACAAATTCCGACGTTGACCCCCTCGTGGGCCAGGGCAAGGGAGATTTTCTTACCAATGCCTTGGCTTCCGCCGGTAATCAAAGCGACCTTTCCCGATAGCCCGGTCTCCATTCTGTCTATCCCTTTGTTGTTTTTTGCCCTTCGCCCGCTGCCGGGTTCAGATCTGGTCGGATGGGGCTGATTATCTCGATCACTTCCGCTTTCTCACCGAGTATCAAGAGCACCATGCAGAACTTTCGACGGAATATGAACGACGTCACCTGGACCGGCTTCGATTTCTGCCTCTTCTGAAAGGAAACAAACCCCACCCTTAATCACATAAGAGAACTGCTTGCTCTCGTGACGATGTATAGGTTCATTAACCCCGGGTTCGTAGTGAAACCTGCAGAACATCGTGCGATCGCTGTCAATCAATCGGCCGACGATGCCGGGTATCAATTCTTTGAACGCAATGTCGTCCCATCGGTGGAGGTTCACTTAGGTCTCCTTAATACCTAGGCTTAAAGGCCCATCAGCTGATGACACCCATGTCCTTCCCGATCCTTTCAAAGGCCCCAAGAGCGTCGGTCAACTCTTCTTGTGAGTGCGTGCCCATCACGATTGTTCGTATTCGAGCCGCTAATTCGGGAACCATGGGAAAAACGATCGCACTGGCGAGTACGCCTTCGCCTTTCAGGCGCTCACTCATTTCTGTCGCCACATTGGACTCGCCTATGACCACTGGTGTAATGGGTGTTTTGCTTGAGCCCGTATGAAACCCAAGATCTTTTAAGCCGTTCTTGAAGAAGTTCGAATTTTTCCAAAGTTTCTGTCGTCGCCACGGCTCTTCACGTATCAGGTCAATTGCGGTTTTGACGCTGGCCGCGACCGATGGCGGCAGCCCTGAACTGAATAAGAATGGCCGTGATTTATGACGCAGTAGCTCAATTACACCTTTGGTCGCTGCGACGAACCCCCCCACGGCACCGATCGCTTTCGAAAGAGTTCCGATCTGGATATCGACGCGTCCCTGCAAATCGAAATGTTCGACGCTACCGCCA
>CAJWZI010000214.1 GCA_913049615.1 uncultured Alphaproteobacteria bacterium
AGGCAGCCCACGGCAATTATGTTGATATCTGGGTCCGTCGGTTTTTCCAACACTGGCTGCCCCCCACCGGAGGTGAGGTAGATCCCTTGGCTATCGGCGGCATCGATTAGTCAGCCCAAGATCCCAGCAGCAAAAACAATCCAGCCAAACCAGGTGTTGGAGCGGAACTTCGTCAAGCAATCCGCTGGATTTTGAATATCCACTGTGGTCGCCTGCCAGCTTAATTGAATGGCCGCCGCCGCTAAAACAAAATAAAACCATTTGCTCAGTTCAGCCTGCCAGCCAGCTAAGCCGAACAAGATGATCGCTGTCCCATAGAACAACCAAAGGGCGGGCCGTGTTTTTTCACCCAAACGCCGCGCAGAAGACTTTATTCCGATTATGGCATCATCCACCTTGTCTTGATGGGCATAGATCGTGTCGTAACCCAGGGTCCAGGCGATACCACCCACATAGAGCAATAGCGGCGCCAATGTGATCTCTCCCCGCACGGCCGCCCAACCCAACAGGGCGCCCCAATTGAAGGCTAAACCTAGGAACACTTGAGGCCACCAAGTGATGCGCTTCATAAATGGGTAGATCGCCACTGGGACCAGAGACATAACGCCAATTAATATGGCAAAATCGTTGAACCGCAGCAGGATATTTAGGCCGATCAAGGTTAACAGCACCATAAAGGCGGCTGCCCTGCCGATACTGAGATCACCACTCGGGATGGGGCGGCTGCGAGTGCGTTCCACCTGACCATCAAAGTTTCGGTCGGAAATATCATTCCAGGCGCAGCCCGCACCCCGCATGACCAAGGCGCCCAGACCAAAAGCGGCCAGCAACCATGGATCGGGCCAAGGCGCGCTTGTTTTCGTCGTAGCCATAGCTAGAGACCACCAGCATGGCCACAGAAGCAACCAAGTGCCGATGGGGCGATCCAACCGCGCCAGAAGTAAATAGGGACGTAATCGCCCGGGCGCGTAACGGACGACCCAGCCGGTATCGGGAATGTCTGTGAAGTCGTGCCCTGTTTCTTGCTCGGTCATGGCAGTAGAATAGCGTAACACATGCGGATTATTTGGATTTTTGATCATGACCCACAAACTGGCGGCGGATCGAGCAAAATTTCGTCTGTACGTTGAATATGACCTAGCGGCCGACGGAGTTGTCGGTCTCAGCGCCAGTCAAGCCCATTACCTACGAAGCGTCCTGCGCCTGACACCCGGCGACCAAGTGGTCTTATTCAACGGCCGCGACGGAGAATGGTGGGCACGAATTGACGGCATCGGTAAAGGTTGGGCCTCTCTAAAGCTGATGGAACAAAGCCGGCCGCAAATTCCCGAGACCGATATCTGGCTGCTGTTCGCACCGGTCAAAGGAGGACGGATTAACTATCTAGTTCAAAAGACCACTGAATTGGGGGTCAGCGCCCTTTTACCTATCACCACAAAGCGGACGGTAGTAGACCGCGTCAATCTGGTCCGTTTAGGCGCAACAGCGGTGGAGGCAGCGGAGCAGTGTCGCCGGCTCACTGTCCCGGAACTGCATTCAGTGCGCTCCCTGAACAATGTGCTCGAATCCTGGCCCCATGGCCGCCGCCTGTTATTCTGCGACGAGGCCGGTGCTCCGCCACCGCAAACCGCCCTGGCAAACCCGGACCCTGGTCCGTGGGCCATCCTGATTGGTCCGGAAGGAGGTTTCAATCCTTCAGAGAGAGAATTGCTACGACAACAATCCTTTGTCGTACCCATGTTCCTCGGACCAAGAATTTTGCGAACCGAAACGGCCGCGGCAGCTGCCTTGAGTATTTGGCAGGCCTTGGCAGGCGATAACCGGGCCTGATATGCACACTTGCATCAAAGGCGCGCATGGATTAACTCGACAATAACAAACAATTTGAGAACCCGTCGGGTGGGGCCGCGACGGCAAGCCGAGGTTAATTTGTATGCCCGATAATTCCACCGGTGCGCAGCCACCCCTGGAAGATTTTTCTGAACTAGTTGCCTACGTTGCTTCGGGGGAAAAACCCCGAGACCGTTGGCGTATAGGTACCGAGCATGAAAAGTTCGCCTACCGGCGAGGCGACCTGGGCCGACTGACCTATGACGGCCCGCAAGGTATCAAAGCTATATTGGAAGGCTTGCAACGCTTTGGCTGGCAACCGGTCTACGAAGCGGGCAATATCATCGCTTTGTCTATGGACGGCGCCTCTATCTCACTGGAACCGGGTGGGCAATTTGAACTTTCGGGGGCTCCTCTGGACAATTTGCACCAAACCTGCGCCGAGGTGCATACCCATCTAGCCCAAGTCAAGGCCGTGGCGGAGCAAATGGATGTGGGTTTCCTGGGCCTGGGGTTTGATCCTAAGTGGCAACGAGATAAAATCCCCATCATGCCCAAGGGCCGTTACAGGCTAATGCTGGCCTATATGCCAACTCGGGGTGATCTTGGACCTGACATGATGCTGCGGTCATGCACGGTGCAGGTAAATCTGGATTACGAATCTGAAGCAGACATGGTGCAAAAATTCCGCATCGGTCTAGCGTTGCAACCTCTTGTGACGGCGCTTTTCGCCAATTCACCCTTTACCGAGGGTGAGCCCAATAGTTTCCTATCCTACCGCAGTCAAATCTGGACCGATACAGACCCAGACCGAACCGGCATGTTGCCCTTCGTTTTTGACGGAAACATGGGTTATGAAGCCTATACAAATTATGCGCTTGATGTACCGATGTATTTCGTCTACCGCGACGGAAGGTACTTGGATGCCCTGGGGCAATCGTTCCGGGATTTTATGGCCGGCAAGCTGCCCGCACTACCCGGCGAGAAACCAACCCTAAAAGACTGGGAAGATCATCTTACAACGTTGTTTCCGGAAGTTCGCATGAAGAAGTTTTTGGAAATGAGAGGCGCTGACGGTGGGCCCTGGGCCAGCCTTTGCGCCTTGCCGGCATGGTGGGTCGGGCTGCTCTATAACCAAGCTGCCCAGGAAGCGGCCTGGGAACTGGTGAAGGATTTTTCGGTTGCGGGCATGGCTCAGATGAGGGCGGATGTGCCCCGCCTGGGTCTGTCAACCCCTCTGGAGCGCGGCGGCACCTTGTTAGATCTAGCCGGCAGGGGTCTAGAAATCGCCACGGAAGGTTTGCGCGCTCGGGCCCGGCCTGGTGCTATCAACACGGACGAGACTGAATATCTAGGCACTCTGCAAGATACGATCGCCTCTGGCCGTACTCCGGCAGAAGCCTTACTGGAACGCTACTACAACGACTGGGACCAGTCGGTAGATCAAATTTATACGGAACTCGCCTACTGATCCTATGCAAAGCCCAACTCTTTCCCCGGATTTTGCGGAAACGATTATAGTGCCTTCAACCAAGGGCATGAAGGTTAGCGCGTATCGCGTTCTGGCCGCTCCTGAAGGGGCACCTGCATTGGTATTCGCGCACGCAAACGGCTTCAACGCCGGTTGTTACCGGCCTTTTCTAGAGAGGTTGAGCAGCCATTTTCAGGTTTTTGCCTATGATGCCCGAGGCCACGGCGGATCCCTGTCACCCGACGATGACATCGAAAACGACTATGCAATGGTTCGATTTGCAGAAGATCTGAGCGCGGTTGTGAAAATGGTGAGGGAATTAATCGGCAACGCCATGCTACTTCATTTCGCCTCCCACTCCGTTGGCGGTCTGGCTGCGATTTTGTTGGAGGCGGAGCTGGAGTGCACGCCATTTAATAGCCTAACGCTGTTCGAACCACCAATTTATCCTCCTAACGGCCACCCTGAAAGGGCCGCCGCCTTGGCCCACGCCCCAAACTTCATCCGTTGGGCGGGACGGCGCAGGAACCATTTTTCTAGCCGAGAAGCGTTGCTGGCAGAGGTACGTAAAATCAACACGTATCAGCGTTTCGCGCCAGAAATGATGGAAGCTTACTTGAATTCTGCAGTGGAGCCAGCTCCAACGGGCGGTCTCCGACTGCGTTGCCCTGGCAAGATCGAATCCGCTATTTATGGCAATTGCCCTGATAGTGGCATTTTTGAACTCATGGATAAGATCACAACCCGTGCCCGCATCTATTCCACAGACCAGTCGGTTTTGGTGAACTTGCATTCCTGGGCCCCAAACACCATGGCCTCCATCGCGGAAAACATGGTTAACGGCGAGGCGCGCATTATGCCCGGTTGCCTACATCTCATGGTTCAGGAAAACCCCGACGCCTGCGCCGCCGCAATTCTCGATCACACCCTAGATTTGGGACCAAGTCTTGAATCATTCAAAAAGTCAGAAAACAAGACTTAATCCTGTAATTTGGAATTACGCAGCCGGGCGGTTGCTTCGCGGGAAGATTTCTGAACAAGGATAAAGTGTGGGCGGAAAAGGGCACTTCGATCACCGTAGGGACCGGCTGCTTGAAGGCCTCAGGCAGGGTTTTCACCATT
>CAJWZI010000215.1 GCA_913049615.1 uncultured Alphaproteobacteria bacterium
TTGCCGGCTGCCACGGGCAAGGGCACGCAAAAAATCCATAGGGCCCAAGGCGAACGTAGGATGCGCGTTGCCTTGTTGCCCGGTTGCGTGCAAAAGGTTTTGAATCCCGCCATCAACGCGGCAACTATTCGCCTCTTGACCCGGCTTGGCTGCGAAGTAGTTATTGCGGAAGGATCTGGCTGCTGCGGCGCGCTAACCCAGCACATGGGCAAGGACGCTGCAACAAAAGCCTCCGTGCGGGCCAACGTGACGGCCTGGAACCAAGAGCTACATGGCGAGGGTTTGGATGCCGTCGTCATCAATGCTTCCGGCTGTGGCACGACGGTTAAGGATTATGGTCATATTTTGGCTGATGATCCTAGATGGGCAAAACCATCTCTCGAAATATCCAATCTGGCATTGGATGTGACTGAACTTCTGCAGCGGCTGCCATTTCCGAAAGTAAACCAGCCACCCGGACTGACGGTCGCCTATCATGCCGCCTGTTCTCTACAGCATGGTCAAAAGGTGACCGACCCACCTATACAGCTTCTGCGTCAAGCTGGATTTCAGGTCTTGGCAATACCCGAAGGACATCTTTGCTGCGGTTCAGCCGGGACCTATAACTTGTTGCAACCGGAATTGGCCGACCGCTTATTGCACCGCAAGGTAGGTCACATAGAAGGTTTGCTTCCCGATGTTATTGCAACGGGGAATATTGGCTGCATGGTGCAATTGCAGAGGGGGACAGCCATACCCGTGGTACATACGGTGGAGTTGTTAGATTGGGCTACGGGGGGCCCTAAACCGGCGGACCTTTAGCCGAGTCGTTCCACTGGGAATATACGGTTGGGCGAGGTAATTTGATCACGGTCGGAAATGACAGCCAACTCGTCCGCGTATCGGTCGATGCTGCCTTGTATCAGGCCATGCAGGGCTGCGGAGGCCCAGGACAGAGCCGCTGGAATATCTCCATGATCAAGATAATGGCCTAGCAGAATAGCGGTGAAGGCATCGCCTGTCCCTTTTGGTACAACGTTTTTATCAGCAAAGAACGGCACTCGCACCTGCACGACGCCATGAGGCCCGACGGCTATATTGTGCAGCCATTCTTCGAATTGCCAGGCGCTGGTGCAGATCACCCATTCGGGGCCCAGTTGACGCAACGCTTCGCAAGCGAGGACTACGTCGTTGATGCTGGGAAGGTCCATGCCGGTCAACCACGATAATTCGAACAAATTCGGCGTCACGATGGCGGAGCGGGGTAGTAGCTGGTCGCGCAAAACTGTTGCGATCTCTTCAGGGACGAATAGGCGGCCATCGTCGCCTAAAATTGGATCACAAATTACAACTGCGTCCGTTGTATCAATAGCTCGCAAGGCCACGTCCGCACTACCGGGTTGACCCAGGTAACCAGTATGAACAGCGTTACAATTCGCGAGGAATTGCCGTTCTGACAAGCCATCCAACAGCTGATTTTGAAGGGCTAGGTCTACGGGTGCGCCGCCGAATCCGCCGTGCCCGGGATGATTGGAGAACAGTACTGTTGGGATGTGCCAAACCTCGTGCCCCATGGCATGCCAAGCCGGGACGGATGCTTGGCCGCCGACATGGCCATAGGCAACATGCGATGTGAGGCTGAGAATATTGGCCATCATGTCTACTCGTGATCGGATACGTCAATACACGTTAGCATAGCGTCTGGGGCGACCGGATACCCATATTTTGCTGCGTGTTCGGGAGAAAATGGTGGGCGCGCCTGGAATTGAACCAGGGACCTCCGCCATGTCAAGACGGCACTCTAACCATCTGAGCTACGCGCCCGTGTCATCTCGGGCGAGGCCCGCGACGTTTCGATAGGGGGATATATGTGAAAGCGCTGTCTGGTGCAAGCGCCCAATGCTCGGATTTAGCGCTGGAGTGGCTCAGGCGTTGCTTTGAGAAGATAATTTTGTCAACATCTGGCTCTTTAATTGCCTTGCTTGCGGGGAAATTTAATGCGCGTTTTCGCACGTATGATCCATGGAATGGTTTTGTGTATCGTGGCGTTATGGGCGATGGCGGTCCTGGCGGACGGCCCGTTCATTCTGTCACCGGTAAATCCCCAGCCGGATAAAGCCTCTTTAAATCCTGGATTGGCGGTGGAGTATGCCTATGGGGAGGCCAAGTGGCTGGAAGAGGCGGAGGGCTGGCGCGGAAATACCAAACCCGGACCGCCCCTGGAGGGGTTTGTCTATGGTGATTCCACAGTGGGAGAAAAAATCCTGACGGCCGATTCTAGCGAATATGTCGTCGCCTTTATCAAGGGTCTGATGCACTTCAAGGAAGGCACTCATGAGCTGGAATTTCAATCTAACGATGGCCTGCGTGTGATGCTTTCGGGGCAAAAAGTGCATGAGCATGATGGCCGACACAAATGCGAACCCAAGGGCATTACGATAATAACTGTGCCTAAAACCGGTTGGTATGCTGTAGAGGCCGTCTTTTTTAATCGCAAGTTCACAGCTTGCCTGGATCTAAGTATCCGCCCATCTGGTGGCGAA
The DNA here is from genome assembly GCA_913049615.1 of uncultured Alphaproteobacteria bacterium. Next base: position 2,523 of record CAJWZI010000215.1, read on the forward strand.
TGGGACTTCACGAACCCTGAAATGTATGCCCACGTCGCCAAGTAAGTCCAATGAACTGGATTTGCGCTAATTAATGAGACCGCCCTTGCTGTCCTCCTCGGTTTCGATAGGGGGGTCATCCGTCGTTGGGCCAGCCTGATGGTGTACTAGCCGCCAGCGGCGACCCTCGTGCATGAAGATATTCGTGGCAATCAGATAGTTGCCTTCAATTTCTTCGTAGCAGATTACATAGCCCACTTTTCCCTGCATATGGGCGCGGGCACCCAGGCAGGTGATAGCAGGCGAATCTGGGTTCGACAGGATGGCCTGCCAACTGCTCAGCACCTCGTCCAGCCCTTCCAATAAGCCCCAACCGGGATGTATACAGCTGACTGGGGCTTCCGCCGCCCAGACGTCGGTCATGGCGGCCATTTCCCGATCGGCGAAGGCGCGATAGAAGGCCTCGTTCGCGAACAATACGGCATCAAGTTCGGACATGTAGTACGATCCTCATGAACCTGCCCCGGCGCCCGTCGGGCTAGCAACAGCGCAAACACCATCACTCTATCATTTTTTGAGTTTAACACAGCAAGACAGTAATCGCCGTATATGTATCTTTTTGCTGAACCAGGATGGCAGGGTTTTGCAAAATGGCCATCGCAGCAGACCAGCCGGTTAAGCCCAAAAAGGCGATGCCCGCCCCACACCAAGGTGCGAAACAGTAAGGTGGGAATGGCTACATAGGGGACAAACAACGGTCAATATTATTTACACCCTCTACCGATAGTACAGGACGTCGGGCGAGTGTTTAACTGGGGACAATTGTGCAAGGAACGGCAAAACGCATTCAACAATCGCCGGTACATCTACCTCGACTCCAATTCACCAATCTTTGGTATAGACTGGTGTTAAATTGAGCCCGCAAACGATAAAGCAGCAAGGATTTGCACAATGGCCTACAGCGAAATTCTCTACGACATCTCAGGCAAGATTGCCACGATCACCTTGAACCGGCCAGAAAAGCTGAATGCCTGGACCGGGATCATGGAACAGGAAGTACGCGCAGCCTTGATCGAGGCGACTGATGACGACGGCGTTGGAGTTATCATCCTCACTGGTGCGGGCCGAGGATTTTGCTCGGGCGCGGACATGAATAACCTGAACACGCTTCAGCAGGGTGCCTCTAGGGGTGGGCGCACATCGGACAGCGTGCGGTCTGTGAACAACGCCGTTCCCGGCGGATTATCTCTCTCCAACGACTACAGTTTGCGCTACACCTATTTCCCGACCGTGCCAAAGCCCATCATCGCCGCCATCAATGGCCCGGCGGCCGGGTTAGGCATGATCATGTCTTTGTACTGTGATGTGCGTTTTGCCTCTGACGCGGCTGTGTTCTCCACCGCCTTCGCCCGCCGTGGGCTGATCGCCGAACACGGCATTTCCTGGATGCTGCCAAAACTGATAGGCCTGCAAAACGCCTTAGACCTCACGTTAACTGCCCGTAAGTTCACAGCCGCTGAGGCAAAGGATATGGGATTGGTTAGCAAGGTATTCCCGATGGAAAGCTTCATGGACGACGTGCATGCCTATGCTATGGAAATGGCGAACATGGTGTCGCCGCGTTCTGTCCGGGTAATGAAGCGGCAGATTTACCAGGCCATGCTGAATTCCCTAGAGCATTCCGTGCTGTTGGCTAACAGCGAGATGCCTGCCAGTTTCGAATCTGAAGATTTTAAAGAAGGTGTGGCCCACTTCGTTGAGCGTAGGTCACCTAAATTTACCGGCCGCTAAAAAAATTAAACGCTCAACCGAACCAACGCCTTGGAATGGTTACTGTGGGGCGTTGTTCGTTTTAGAAGCGGCATTGTTACCCACACCAAGGAAATCTCTATGCCCACTGTTCGCACCGCTATTTCT
>CAJWZI010000216.1 GCA_913049615.1 uncultured Alphaproteobacteria bacterium
CACATGCCTAGTTATTGTAGGGTCTTGAACAAATCCTACCCCCGCAACTCTTCATGTTGAGGTGTCGCGCCTGCAAATCATAATCCTTCGAATCACCTCCACATTCATTGTCAAGGCGACAACACCCAGTGTGACAAGAGGCAGGTTCAAGAGGGCGCCGAGGAAAATGACGAACACCCGCACGTCCCGGCCCAACCGAAAGTATGAGGAGCCTTGCAGTCTTTGGGCCATTAACCCGTCATACTTATCCGCCGTATAGCTATTTAGGAACGATCCCACAATTGCTGCGAACCCCAGCAAGACGGACAGGTTCGTGCCGGTCGCGGCGAATTCGTGCCACATCAGGCCGAACAACAGGATAGAGTCGGCATAACGGTCGAGGACCGCGTCGAACCAGCTGCCAAACTCGCTCTGCAAATTCTTCAGGCGGGCGATCTCGCCATCGCAACCGTCGATGACCGAGGCCAGTTGGGCTAACGCGCCACCGGCAGCCAGAGCAGGATAGCCGCCCATAGCCATCGATCCCGCGGCAACGCACGACAGAATCCAGGAGATCAGAGAGATTTGGTTGGGCGTCACTGTTGTGCGCACCAGATATCGGCTCAACCAACGGGAAATCGGCCGGTTGAGATGGCGCGACACCGGCCCGTCCCGGGTCTTACTGTTTTGGTCACGCATCAGACGTCGTTCGGCTTCACGCAATGCATCGAGCGTGTCCACGTCGAGCCACGGCATTCCAGTCACATCGACGGTTCTCGCCCGGCCTTCGCCCGCCAGATTTCTGAGTCCGTCAGAAAGCCCATGCTTGTTGCTTATCGCCGCGCGCTCGAGGCCCTCGAACAGGCCGGAGGTGCAAAGCATGATCCCGGTGTCGCCGGCGTCCCAATCGTCGAGCGTCTTCCCGATGTCCTGAATATGTCCGTCGTCGATTTTGATGCGGGTAACATCGTCGAGATCGAAGATACCGTCCTTTTCGCGGTCCACGGCAAGGCACATTTCTCCTGGCGCGGGAGGAATGTCGGCCAGTGCCCGTGCGATTGCAGGATCGAAAAGATGATCGATCATGACTAGGAAGAAGGGTGCCTCGCCGGTATGACCCTTGGCCGCCAGGGCACTAGCGCCGTTGCCCTGTTCCCAGTCCTTGGCTTCGATGAAGTCAATCCGGACGCCGCGACGTCGGGCTATATCGGAAATATGGGCCCTGACCGTTTCGGCCTCATGACCTAGGGTGACGAGGAACTGCTGAACACCGGCGTCCAGCAATGTGCAGACGACCCTTTCCGCGAAGGTCAGTCCGAGCACCTTGGTCAGAGGTTTAGGTGTATTGGTTTTCTTTCGAAGCCGCGATCCAAATCCGGCGGCCAGGATCAGCGCCATCTCCGGCATCGCGTTGCTCAAGTCAGTCTTGTTCATCGCCTAAAACTTCCACGATTTTATCGTACAGTTCCCGGCTCGACGCCGCGATTAGGCCGACGCGGTCGGTCAAGCATTCCGCCGCCGCCAGGGGCACGCCATCGAGGCCGGCAACCCAGCCCCCAGCCTCGATCACCAATCGTGCGGCAGCAAGGTAGCTTTCCGCAGTCAGACGGCCACGCACGTCCACATGGGCGTCGGTCGCGCCCTCGGCAACCAGGGAGAGGGCGCGGGACGCGCAACCGTAGCACCGCACTCCCCTGGCAGCGGCCAACAGTCGGGCAAGGCCCGGCGACGGAGAATGATGGTTGAGTTCGACCGAGATCATGGCCTCGGTAGTGTTCCGCACCTGTGAGGTTTCAAGCCAGTCGTTCCCCTCCCACCCGCCGGAGTCCTTGAGCGCGATCAGAGGGATCTCCTGATCAAGCGGCCCGACCAGAGCCGCTTCGACCCAATCGGGATGGAGGGGAGCGTCGACCGGCAGGACAGCGCAAGACAAGACCGAAAACGGCAATCCCCGCGCCCAGTTGTCTGACCCGTCCACTGGATCGAGGACCAGGCGATGCCGCGGCGTGCCGGAACCGATTTTCTGACGCCCGCTTTCCTCGGAATCGACGATGAGCGGCTGCCGTAATTCCCGGAGGACATCCAAAGCCGCGCCGTTGGCGGCAAGGTCGAACAACTTGACGTCGTCGCCCTTCGCGTTCCTGGCCCCTACTCCCGCACGCCCCGATATCATGACCGCGTCCCGCACCCGGCGATGAAGCATGAGAAACCGCTCCACCCAGGGCGAGCCCGTAGTCGGAACGATATTTCCACTGGCCGGACCATTGACTACCGGTTGGCTGATGGACCTATTCACCGACGCCAATTTGGAAGACCTGCTCACTGACGTCTCCTCTGGTATCGTTCTTTTGAATAAACGAATTAGTCAGTTCGCAAGCCAACGAATCTCGCATCTGTTTGGCCGGACTCTTCATGTAATAGGCGGAGGGCGCCTCCAAAGGACCACCGATGCCGTGCTCCAATCCCAGCTTGGCGCAACGAATCGCATCGATCACCACGCCCGCGCTGTTGGGGGAATCTTGGACCGATAACCTTAGTTCCAGATCCAACGGCACGTCCCCAAAGCCGCGGCCTTCCAACCGGATGAATGCGACCTTGTTGTCGTCCTGCCACGGCACGTAATCGGACGGCCCGATATGGATGTTCCGGGAATCCAGCCGTTCGTCCAACTGCGACTGCACGGATTCCGTTTTGGACACCTTTTTGGACTTCAGACGATCGAGAGCGGTCATGTTGAGAAAGTCGGTGTTGCCGCCCGTGTTCAACTGATAAGTCCGGTCAAGGGCCACGCCCCTGTCTCCAAACAGGCGGGTCAGGGTTCGGTGCACGATGGTGGCGCCAACCTGGCTCTTGATGTCGTCCCCGATGATGGGCAGGCCGGCGTCACGGAATTTCCCAGCCCATTTGGCATCGGATGCGATAAACACCGGAACACAGTTGACCATGGCCACGCCGGCCTCCAGACAGGATGCGGCATAGTGCCGAACCGCCTCCTCCGAACCCACCGGCATGTAGCAGATCAGAATTTCGGCCTCGGCGTGCTTGAGGACCTGGACGACATCGACCGGTTCTTCATCAGAGGGCCGGAATGCCTCGTCATCGGGGTAGTCGACCATATGTGACGCCACGCCGTCGAGAACTGCCCCCATCTGCACCACTACGTCTGATACCGGCAGGACCTTCTGGAAAACCTTGGTGCAGTTGGGTTGGGCGAAAATCGCCTCCTCCACCCGCTTGCCGACTTTGCGGCGGTCGATATCGAACGCTGCCACGACCGAGATGTCGCTCGGCCCCCAATCACCGATCCGGGCATGCATGAGGCCGGCAAACGCTTTTTCGTTCTGTCCCCTGTAGTATTCCAGCCCCTGGATAAGGGAACTTGCGCAGTTACCGACACCAGCGATGGCCACTCTGATATTATTCATACAAATTATCTCCTTAATAATGTTGCAAATAATGTTGCAACAGATCCAATTGGCTCCCGTTGAGGTGGTAGGTGTGGATACGCAACAGCATACCCGCCACAGACCGCCTAAACGCGTGACCAAGGTTTTCTTGAAAACACAACAGATACTGTTCGAACACGCAGGACGTCTTTGCTACGTCAACCGTCGGTGCATGACCGGGTTGCCGCGAGGCTCACCTATGGGCCGGTTGGCCACTTCAAGTGTATTTGCAAGGGCTTCAAGTTCCGATGGAACTGTAAGCACGTGCGTAGCATACTCTTGAATTAACTCCTCGTAAAGGAAGCATAGTTTTGCTCCCCTTCTTAATTCGATTCACCCCCTGACATCCACGTTGTGCTGACAGGATAGATTCGACTCGTGTTTTAAAGCGTTGCAATTTGTTGCTTGACGTAGATTCCCGAAGCGCTGTAGAACCTAATGATTCCAGTCATTTCGGCTGGGTAACTAAGGGGTTTTTAGGGATTTTAAAGAAGGGGAGTATTACGGACTTTTGGCCTTTACACCTTGGTTGCCGGCGGTTTGAAACCGTCATCGCCCACCAACTTTAGAAAGACTGGCTCAGTGATCAAGTGGTTTTTAAAATGGATCAAAGGAAAACCTGCACCTAAATATCTACACGGTAAAAAAGACCAGTAAGGCCTAACGCTTGGCTATTCGCTTTTAACCTGTTTTACAAGTTTTTCCAGAGACGTCATCGGAGGCGCTTTACCTCGGTGCTGTTCATCATAAAATTCAAGTGCCTGTAGGAAGTCTTCCATTATCCTCTCGGTAGCGAGTGGTTTGTTGGTATCGTCAGCGTAGGCAAATGCGGTAAAGTTTGCCGCGGCATGACGAAAAGCCGCCGCTATAACTGTCGGATGTATCCCAGCTTCTTGCTTGTCGTTCGCGAAGTTAATGAGTTCGTTTGCTATTTCAATATCTGAACGTTGGTTTGCCTCGTTCT
>CAJWZI010000217.1 GCA_913049615.1 uncultured Alphaproteobacteria bacterium
AGCCGCTTCTCGGATACCGCCGGGCGGCTGATGTACCGGCACAGCCGTTCGAGCTTCTTGCGTTCATCGGCCCTGGCCGCCACGCCGGCGTGCAGGCTGAACCCGGCTACCTTGCCAATCCCGTCACCGAACGGATCACCACTGGTCGGCAGAGTTTGCAAAGTGAACACCTTTCGCCCCGCCTGTGAACCGACAGCGATACGGTAAGTGATCGAGTGCCCCAGCAGGGGTGTCATCGGGTCGTCATCCACCGCATCCGAGGCCAGATAGCTGTTTTCGACATCCCGTTCCAGCAGGCCTTGCCGTTCCAGATAGCGACCCACCCGGTGGGCGATGGTGTGCGTCAGCTGGGTGAGCTCTGGGCTGGTCGGCGCCTTGACCCAGCGGAAACGCGCTGAGCCGTGGGATTGCTCGACATACACACCGTCGAGAAACAGCATGTGGAAGTGAACATTCAGATTGAGCGCCGATCCAAAACGCTGGATCAGGGTGACCGCGCCCGTCTTGGCCACTTGGTGGGTATGGCCCGCTTTCTTGACCAGGTGCGTGGCAATGACGCGGTAAACGATGCCCAGCACCCGCCCCATGATCTCGGGCCGGCTGGCAAACAGGAAACGCAGCTGAAACGGGAAACTCAACACCCACTGACGCATGGGTTGTTCAGGCAGTACTTCATCAACCAGCAAGGCGGCACTTTCGGCCATCCGCCGCGCCCCACAGCTCGGGCAGAAACCGCGACGCTTACAGCTGAAAGCGACCAGGTGCTCGGCGTGGCAAGACTCGCAGCGAACCCGTAGAAAGCCATGCTCCAGCCGCCCGCATTGGAGAAATTCTTCAAATTCCCGTTGCACATAGCCCGGCAATTCCTTTCCCTGCTCTGCCATAAGCGCAGCGAATGCCGGGTAATACTCGTCAACGATCTGATAGAGAAGGGTTTGCTCGGGTCGGTGGCTCTGGTAACGACCAGTATCCCGATCCCGGCTGGCCGTCCTGGCCGCCACATGAGGCATGTTCCGCGTCCTTGCAATACTGTGTTTACATACAGTCTATCGCTTAGCGGAAAGTTCTTTTACCCTCAGCCGAAATGCCTGCCGTTGCTAGACATTGCCAGCCAGTGCCCGTCACTCCCACTCTATTGTAAACAAGACATTTTTATCTTTTATATTCAATGGCTTATTTTCCTGCTAATTGGTAATACCATGAAAAATACCATGCTCAGAAAAGGCTTAACAATATTTTGAAAAATTGCCTACTGAGCGCTGCCGCACAGCTCCATAGGCCGCTTTCCTGGCTTTGCTTCCAGATGTATGCTCTTCTGCTCCTGCAGCTAATGGATCACCGCAAACAGGTTACTCGCCTGGGGATTCCCTTTCGACCCGAGCATCCGTATGAGACTCATGCTCGATTAGCGGGCTTTAATACTACATCAAGTCTACAGGCGTGCCCAAAAACTGCTTTTACGCCCATGCGCTGACTGCAATTGTTGCACGAATGCGTGATGCTCCAGCAGAGGGTCGAACACCTTGATTCGCCCGGCCAGCGCTTCCAGCTGCTGAAGAGGAAAAGCACTCCGCCCGAGGGCGGAGTGCTGTCCTGAAGTATTATTGATTTACGAGAGCAGCTTTGGTGGCAAAACGCTTGGAAAAGCCGTTGAGTTTCAGCTTGAAATCATCTCCGGAGCGAAACTGGGCCTCGGTCATATGGGGTTGCTCGTGATCCTTGTACCATTCCGCGTACTCCTTGTGATCGGTACTTTGAACATCGTAATGGGTGGAGTACGTCCTGACATGGACGACCGGGTCCTTACCGCTCATATCAAACTCCATGAAGCGCATCCATCCATCTCCTATGCCGATTCCCAGGTCTGATTCGACCTTGACGCCGGCGTCAATGGCGGTTTGGGCCCGACTCTGGTAGTCGGAAAGTAATTGCCAGACCGGATTGCCATGGGCATTGCTATCCATGCGGGTCGCCTGGGCGAGTTGATGGCCGCAAAGCACCAGGAAAATCTGGTCGTGCTGGCTAATAAACTTTTGCCATACCATTTCGGGGTTATTGTGAATGGGATCCACCACATGACCATCAATCACCGGATTGGCCTTTCGTTCACCGTCGGTGTTGAGGTAGTCGTGCGTGGACACAATGGTTGGCAGGCCCGGGTGTTTCTCCACCACGCCGGCGGCCCATTCCAGCGACGCGTTGGGGGCATCGAACTGGAGAGCGATATGGAGGAACCTGTAGCCTCCCGCCTCGAATATTTGAGCGCTGTCGGCGCCGCCATCGTTGTACTCCACGTACCAGGGTTTGTCCTTGAAAAATACCGAATTAGCGCCGAAGACAGACCGGAAATTGTCCAGGCCTCCGGGATGCAGCATGCCCAAAGTAGCTAGATCGTGGGGGTCGGGATTGGCAGACGGAGGATGATTGGCATCTGTCCACATGGCGTCGTAGTCATGATTTCCCGGTGCTACCGAAAACGGTACTTTGCCCGCAATCAGGGAAAAGCCTTCATGGGCCTTGGGCATTTCAACGGTTTTGGCCTTTTCCGTGGGAGCGAAGTGGCTATCCACAATGGGGTTAGGCGCAATCTTGAATCCCCGCGCCTTGTGATCTTCGTCCATGGACAAGGTCTGGTGTTGCCAGACATCCCCGAGGGAGGTGACGAAAGCGATGTCACCGCCCTGGCTTTCCAGGTTGTCCGCGATGTACTGCATCTGTTCTATGAAGAGCTTGTTGGCATCGAAGGGAAACCCTTCAGCTTTCTGGTGGGTATAGTCCAGGTAGTTCTGGGTATCCGGAATCACCGCGATGGTGAACGTTTTATCATCCGGTGAAGCCGCCAGAGACAGGGGTGCGGCGGTGGATACCGCGATAAATGAGGCAAGAATCCCGCTCTTGAGCGAGGCATTGATCATATTCATGAAATTGCTCCGTTTTGGGGTTGATCAGAAATTGACAGTGAACTCGGCGCCGCCATTCAGTGCGGATCTGCCGTGCAATGTGGATTGAGGCCCCTTTTCGACTTCGATGCGGTCTATATCGAAAAGCTCGCCATAAGAGGCGGTGGCATGGGTAACGGCCACGCCGTCCTGGAAAATCGCGACCCGAAGTTCGCTCTCCGGGTTGATATCATTGGTAGTGATGCCCCGTATGGAAAACCCTGGAGCGAACCTATCCTGAAGCTGTATCACGAACCCGGGAGTAAGTTCAGCGACCCTGTTCAGCTCGGAGCCGCCGATTTTCTCCAGAAACTCGCCGCTGTAGGCGCTCATTGCCATGGGAACATCGGTGATCTCCTGTTCTCTCTTCTGAGCAGTTACTACAATCACCTCCATTATATTACTGGTGTTCGTGTTTGAGGGCTCACCGGTAGCGGCAAGTGCTGTTGCGGAAAGGGCAAACCCCAGGGGGCCGGGGAGCCATTTCAAGTTTTTCATGGTTGTGACCTCGTTGTGAGTAAAAAAAAGGGGGGGCATCCAATAACGATGCGATATAGTATCGTTATTGGATTGCAGAAGTTTGAAGGAAATATGACAACATGAAAGAAACAGGCTTTCCGGATTGTCCCGAAGGCGACACTGGACCAGCGGCGTAATATCCGGTCTGGCCAGTCGGGACTTCATTGTGGAATTGTCATAAACTTGAGCCTCGACTTCGTGTGAACAGGCCCTGAGAGTGAGTCTCTGACGATACGTGATGATATTGGAAAGAAGTGTCATTCGTATGACTCGACGGGAAGTGAAAGGAGTGCCCGAAAGTGACACAGTCTAGAGGACGCCCACGCAGCGCCGGGGTTGGCGATGCCATCAAGGCAGCGGCTTGGGAGTTGCTGGCGGAAAAAGGCTACGACAGCCTTACCATGGACGACGTCATCGCCAGCGCGGGATGCGGTAGAAATACCGTATATCGGCGCTACAGTAGTAAGCGGGAACTGATTCTGAGTTTATTCCAGGATATGTACCACGATGATCTGCCTGCCATGGGCCCCGATGATGACCCCCGCGAAGTGCTCATTGACTACACCGGGCGTATTGTCAGATTTCTTACGGGAACACCAGGCCAGGCCATGGTGAAGATACTCGAGGTGGTGCCTCGAAACCCCGAGTTGGCTGCGATAAGGCATCAGTATCGTCGCCAGTTCAGTGAAAAGCTGTATCAGCCCTTGAAGCGAATCAGCGCATTTACGCCGAGCCGGGAAGTGCTTGCGTTTGTCGAGGATACTCTTGCAGGAGCGCTCCATTATCACACCAGCGTCGTCAAGAGAGAACTGAGCGATCGGGAAATCAGCGGTATAGTCGATAGCATTGTCGGGAGTATAAGAAATATTAACGCTATGTACTACCCACTGTGTCAGCTGTATTTAAG
>CAJWZI010000218.1 GCA_913049615.1 uncultured Alphaproteobacteria bacterium
CGTTACGACGATCTTGTGGCGATCTATCGCAATCCGTCAGTATGGAGTTCCGACAAAAGGGTGGATTTCCAACCGAAGTTCGGGCCCTCGTCCCTGTATGAACATCACACCACTAGCTTGGTTTTCAATGATCCACCCGATCACACCCGCATCAGGAAGTTGTTCCAGGCCGCCTTTACCCGCAAGGCGCTGGCGGCTCTAACGCCCCGCATTCACACTCTTGTTGACGGCTACTTGGACAGGCTGGAGGATCAGCGCAGTATGGATGTGGTGGCGGACTTTTCTTTCCGGCTGCCAGTCGAGGTGGTGTGCGACATGTTGGGTGTGCCCGGCAGCGATCGAGCTCTCATTCGTGATTGGGCCCTGCTAATCCTTGGTGCTCTGGAACCGGTCTTGACGGAAAAGCAGTTCAAAGACGGCTGCGATGCTGTCGACGCCTTCAAGGAGTACCTGCGGGATCGCATCCAGGAACTGAGAGCCGGCCGCGACCCTGGGCGGGAAGGAGAAATCCTTTCGGGCCTGGTGGCGGCGGAAGAGGATGGCGAAAAATTGACCGAAATAGAACTGCTGCATCAGTGCATATTTTTGCTGAATGCCGGCCATGAAACCTCGACTAATATGCTGTCCCACGGTGTGCACGAAATGCTGCGCCACCCAGACCAGATTGAGTGCCTGCGCGATGATCCCACTTTGATAGAAAGCGCGGTAGAAGAAATTCTGCGATATCAGGCACCGATCCAGATCAACAACCGAAGAACCACACAGGATACCGAGCTGTCGGCTACTCCCATTCCGGTGAACAGCGTGGTTCATCTAATGATTGGCGCGGCCAACCACGATCCCGCCCAATTCCCGGATCCTGAGATATTCGATATTGCCCGACGCCCGAACCGGCATCTTTCCTTCGGCTTGGGGATTCACATTTGCGCCGGTAATGCTCTGGCACGAATGGAAGGGGAGATCGCCTTTGGCAAACTGTTTAGCCGTTTCCCTACACTGCGCATGGAAGCGCCGGCACGGCTTTCTAATCGAGTTCGATTTCGAGAAATTACGGAACTGCACGTCGCGGTCTGATTACTCGGTTTTCAGACCATAGGCAGTGCCCCAACCGAGGCCTTCCCGCGTGCCGGCGCGGGGGAAGTATTCGCACCCGATCCAGCCGTCATATCCGGTGGTATCGATGGCGTCGAACAAATAGGGATAATTGATCTCTCCTTCGTCTGGCTCCCGTCTGTCTGGAGGGTTGGCAATTTGCACATGTCCGATATCGGGCAAACAGTCCTCGAACCGATGCACAAGATCACCTTCCATGATCTGTACGTGATAAACGTCGAATTGCAGACGCAGGTTCGGTTTACCCAATTCCGCCATAATGTCGCGTGCTTGCGCTGTGGTTTGCAGGAACATTCCCGGGGCGTCCCGTTTACCGTTGATCGGCTCGATCATCAGGTTCAGATCCAGAGGTGCCATTTGCTCCACCGCCCAAGATAAATTTTCCCGAAAGGTATCTTCATAGGGCATGCGTTCAGGCCCAGGCTCCGGGGCCAGACCTGCGACGGAATGAATGTTACAGCACCCCATGGCTAGAGCGTATTCAATGGCTTTGGCAATAGCGTCACGATATTCACCCTGGCGGCCGGGTAGGCAGGTCAGGCCGCGCTCTCCATTCGTCCAGTCCCCAGCCGGCATGTTGATCAAAACCAGTTCCAACTCACTGTCCGACAGCCAAGTCTTTGTGTCTTCAATGCTCTCGGCATAGGGAAACAGGCTCTCGACGCCCTTGAAACCGGCCGCTGCGGCGGCGGCAAACCGGTGCGGGTAGTCATATTCGTTAAACATCATGGCAAGATTGGCAGCAAATCTGGGCATTGCGGGTTCTCGATTTTGCGTTTTCGGACGTTGGTATCTTGCCTGCCCAATCGAACCATGTCACGTTGGCCCATGGCGGATGGCTGGTTGAAATCGGCAGGCATCGAAAGCGGCGGTATTTGGTTGCAGGCCGGTGGATCTTGGGACGCGCGCAACGTTACGCGGCTGGACGGGGAATTGCGAGGTCTGGTGCCGGAATTTTCGGAGCCCCTGACCTTTGATTTGGCTCAGGTGAAGCGTCTGGACACCGCTGGCGCATGGTTGCTGTACCGTACACTGAAGGACTTGCGGGAAAGGGGTTTGCAGGCCGATTATGCCGGCGTGACCGCGGAGCACGCCGCCATGCTGGAGACCGTGGCCGCGAACGACCAACCGTGTGAGATAGAACCGCCCCAATCGTCTTCCTTCATCGCAATACTTGATCATTTGGGTGGCGGTGTCCTCGATGTCCTAGAAGAGGCCAAACAGCAGATTGCCTTTTTGGGTTTGATCCTTACCACCCTGGCGGGGACCTTTCGCCATCCCAGCCGACTGCGTTTGGTACCCTTGGTATACCATATGGAAAAGGTCGGGCTTAATGCCCTGCCAATCGTTGGTTTGATTTCATTTCTGATCGGTGTGGTCCTGGCCTATCAGGGAGCGACACAGTTGCAGCGGTTCGGCGCGGAGATTTTCGTAGTCAATCTGATAGCGGTGTCTGTTCTGCGGGAGATTGCCATCCTACTCACTGCCATCGTCGTGGCAGGCCGCTCGGGTAGCGCTTTTACGGCAGAAATCGGTTCCATGGTGGTGAACGAAGAAGTCGACGCCATGCGCACACTGGGCCTCAACCCAATCGAAGTTTTGGTATTGCCCCGTGTTCTAGCCCTGGTCATCACGCTACCGCTGCTGGCTTTCTTCGCCGACATGTGTGGCCTGTTCGGCGGCATGCTGATGTGCTGGGGCGCCTTGGAGATATCGCCGGGCTTGTACCTGGAACGTCTGCAGGGCGCTGTATCGCCTTGGTCTTTCTGGGTCGGCATGATCAAGGCGCCCGTATTCGCCTTTTTGATCGCCATGGTCGGCTGCCTGGAAGGTCTGCGGGTGACCCGTAGCGCAGAAAGCGTTGGCCAGCAAACGACGCGGTCTGTGGTGACGGGAATTTTTCTGGTGATCGTGGTGGACGCCATGTTCTCAATTTTTTTCGCCGCCGTCGGAGTATGAGCTTGGGCGGGCCGATCATCAGGATCCAAGGCTTGAAGAACCAGTTTGGTGATCAGGTCATTCACGAAGATTTGGATCTGGAGGTGCGGGCCGGGGAGATCTTGGGTATCGTCGGCGGCTCCGGAACGGGAAAATCCGTATTGTTGCGAACTATCACGGGCCTGAACAAGCCCAGGGCCGGCCGTATTGAGGTATTCGATCACGATCTGGCGCAAGTCACACCGGACGAGCGGATCGCGCTGGAGCAGCGCTGGGGCGTCTTGTTCCAGGACGGGGCCTTATTCTCGTCCCTGACTGTGGCTCAGAACATTGAAGTGCCCATGAAAGAGCATTTGGATATGCCTACCCATTTGCGGGACGAAATTGCGGCCCTAAAAATCGCTATGGTCGGCTTGCCTCCGGAGGCGGGGTCGAAATATCCTTCTGAACTATCTGGTGGAATGCGTAAACGAGCCGGCCTGGCGCGTAGCCTGGCGCTTGATCCGGATCTGATCTTTCTTGATGAGCCCACGGCCGGGCTTGATCCCGTTGGCGCGGCAAATTTTGATCAATTGATCAAGCAACTTCAAAAGAACTTGGGCCTGACAGTGTTCATGGTAACCCACGATCTGGATAGCCTGCACGCTATTTGTGATCGCATTGCCGTACTAGCAGAAAAGCGTGTCTTGGTCGTCGGGCCTATGGCCGATATGCTGCGCCACGGCCATCCCTGGCTGCGGGAATATTTCCACGGCCCTCGGGCGCGGGCCGCACAGCCCAAATTGGAAGAGGTTGGCGAATAACCAAATGGAAACCAGGGCCAATCATATTGTGATAGGAGCGTTTGTCCTGGTAGTCGTCTTCGGCCTATTCGGATTTGTGTTGTGGTTGGCCAAGATTGAGATAGATCAACAGTTCTCGTACTACCGCGTGATATTTGAGGAAGCGGTTTCCGGCCTCTCCATTGGCGGCGACGTGCGTTACAATGGCATTCCCGTGGGCGCAGTGACAGAGATCAAGATCGATCACAAGGATCCTGGCCGCGTCCAGGTTACTCTGGAGGTAGCCGCTGATACTCCAGTCAAGGCGGACACCGTGGCGAAACTAGAGTTGCAGGGCATTACTGGCGTGGCCTTTGTGCAGCTTTCTGGTGGCACTGCCTCGGCGGGAAGACCCAAACCGAGTTTGAATGGAGAGCCGCCTACTTTGCGCTCCGAACGTTCCGCCATTCAGGAGTTTTTCGCTGGCGCGCCGGAGTTGATCAATCATGCCATTGTTTTGGTGGATGCGGTGACCAAGTTGGTCAATGAAA
>CAJWZI010000219.1 GCA_913049615.1 uncultured Alphaproteobacteria bacterium
GCGTTGTTTGCCACCATGTCGGTGCTAGACAATGTCATGATCGGCTGCCATTCCCGTAGTAAGAGCGATTTTCTCTCCAATGCACTCAGGCTACCCTGGGTCAGCCGAGAGGAAAAATGGCTTCAGGATCTGGCATGGGAATTAATCGAATATCTGGAATTGAGTGAATATGCCTACCATCCCGTGGGTGGCTTGCCCTTTGGTATTCAAAAAAGGGTGGAGCTTGCCCGCGCCATCGCCAGTGAGCCCAGATTATTGCTGCTCGACGAACCCGCTGGAGGCCTGAACCATGACGAGGTTGACGAGTTGGTGGGGACAATCCGACAAATAGGACACGACCGGAATATTACGATTCTATTGGTGGAGCATCATATGAGCCTGGTGATGGCGGTCTCCGATCTTGTCGTCGCAATCGATTTCGGACGTAAGATTGGCGAGGGCACGCCTGCCGAAGTGCAACAAAACCCGGAGGTAATTCGGGCATATCTGGGGACCACTGACTGATGGCTTTTTTGGAAGTTGTGAACCTCGAGGCTTTTTACGGTCCCATACAGGCCTTGCACGGCATCAGCTTTTCGCTGGAGCAAGGAGGCATCACCACCATTTTGGGCGCCAACGGCGCTGGCAAGACGACGACGCTGCGATCCATTTGCGGCATGGTCAAAACCGCTGGTCAGATTACTTTTGACGGCACCTCCATTTCGGGAAAAAAGACCGAAAATATAGTGCGTCACAGAGTTGCTCATGTGCCAGAGGGCCGGGGCACGTTTGTCCGCGTGACGACAGAAGAAAACCTTCGCCTGGGCGCCTACACCTTAAAAAAATCGCAGGAAATTGCCGACAGCATGGAGCGGGTTTACAGCTACTTCCCGCGGCTGAAGGAACGGCGCAACCAACAGGCCGGCACATTGTCGGGCGGCGAACAGCAAATGCTGGCGGTGGGCCGTGCGTTGATGCTACGCCCGCGCTTGATGCTGCTGGACGAGCCGTCGTTCGGTCTGGCGCCGCTGATTGTCCAGGAACTATTCGAGATCCTGGGAACCATCAACACCGAGGAAAAGGTGTCAATGCTGCTGGTGGAGCAGAACGCAACTCTGGCGCTGAAATTAGCGGATCATGCGTATTTGTTGGAGACGGGCCGCGTTGTGATTTCGGGAACATCGGAAGAAATTAGCGCTGATGAAACCATCCGTCAGTCTTATCTCGGTTACTGAC
Source organism: uncultured Alphaproteobacteria bacterium (assembly GCA_913049615.1). The sequence continues at coordinate 1,216 of CAJWZI010000219.1, forward strand.
AAAGGATAGATCGATTAAATGGAAGAGCTAGTTCAACAAGTTTTGGGCGGCATCGCGACAGGCGCGATCTATGCCTGTATCGCTTTAGCAGTGGTGATGATCTATCAAGCCATCGATCACTTCAACTTCGCTCAAGGCGAAATGGCAATGTTTTCGGCCTTCCTTACTTGGCAGATGATCGATTGGGGCGCAAATTACTGGGTAGCATTTTTTGTTTGTATCGTGATCTCCTTCATTGGCGGTATTGCGATTGAACGCATTGTCTTCGCGCCCCTGCACAATGCCCCAGTATTCACTCACATTGTGGTGTTTATAGCGTTGTTCCAGATTTTCAATGCTGGTGCCGGGTTTATCTGGGAATTCACGATTAAGGAATTTCCCAGCCCATTCCCGGAGAAGCTTCCATTCGATACAGTTCTAATAGGACCACATGAACTAGGGATGACCCTGATTACCCTGATCATGCTGGGACTGATATTTATGTTCTTCCGGTTCACGCCTATCGGATTGGCCATGCGAGCCGCCGCAGCTTCGCCGGAATCAGCCCGTCTGGTGGGCATCAGCGTGGGCTGGATGGTCGCCCTGGGATGGGGTCTGGCGGCAGCCATTGGCGCGGTTGGCGGGATGATGATTGCACCAGTGGTCTATCTTGAACCGAACATGATGCTTGGCATCCTGCTGTATGGCTTCGCCGGTGCTGTTGTCGGTGGCTTAACGAGCCCGGGTGGTGCGGTAGTTGGCGGCTTCCTCATGGGGGTCATCGAACCCTTGGCCGGCATGGCAATCGGTAGCGAGCTCAAGCTCACGGTCGCGCTAGTTGTGATTGTGATAATTCTGATCTTCAAGCCCTCAGGGCTGTTTGGGCGTGTCGTGGTGCAGAGGGTTTAGAGATGACAGCTTCTACGTCGCAGAATACGGATTCGAATACCCGTTCCAACTTGCGCCATAATCCCGCGGATAGTTTGCGTGTTTTTGGCATGACAATGCAGCAATTTAGGCTCGGCACAATCATTGTTGCCGTGCTGATTGCTCTTCTCGCGCCATTTGCTGTGGAGGATTTTTCGGTCTTCCAACTGACGCAAGTCATTTATTTGTCGATTGCAGTATTGGGTCTCAATTTGCTTACCGGTTTCAATGGCCAATTCTCGCTGGGTCACAGTGCTTTCATGGCACTGGGCGCCTACACGGCCGGTATTATGATGGCCCAATGGGAAATCGCCTACTATTGGACGATTGTGCCCGCCGGCTTGATCTGTTTCGTTGCCGGATTTCTTTTTGGCTTGCCGGCATTGCGTTTGGAGGGGCTGTATTTGGCTCTTGCGACATTTGCTCTTGCGGTGGCTGCGCCGCAGCTGCTGAAATATGAGCATTTCGAGCATTATACAGGTGGTGTCCAGGGGTTGGACCTGTTCAAGGATGATTCACCCATTGCGTTCTTAAGCAATGATCAGTGGTGGTATTATTTCTCCCTGTTCTTCGGTTTTCTGCTGATGATTGCTGCATGGAACCTGGTACGAGGCCGTACCGGACGGGCGATGATCGCTATTCGAGACAATCCCATTGCCGCCACCACTATGGGAATTAATACCTCTGTTTACAAGGCGACAACCTTCGGTGTTAGCGGGCTGTATTGCGGTGTTGCCGGTGCATTGTCTGCCATCGTGGTGGAGTTCATTGCACCAGAGAGCTTCACTTTCATTCATGCTATATTACTGCTGATCGCCATGGTGATCGGCGGTCTGGCTTCCATCCCGGCGGCAATTATCGGTGGAGCCTTTATTTTGTATGTGCCAACTTTCTCGGAAGCAGTTGTCGACACATTCTTTGGTGGCGATCCGAGTTCGAAGGCATTGGTGTGGGTTTCCTTTGGTGTGGTCATGGTGATTGTTGTGTCTATCATGCCAATGGGCTTCGCAGGGTTCATACGTTGGAACTTGCGAAAGTTAGCGCGCTGATAATCCTAACTGGGAATGTAGCGTTGCGGATCTGTGACTTGAGTTGTGTCTAAATACAGTTTTATATTTTGGAGTAATAACAAACTCAACAAGGAGAGCAATATGGGTAAGACGCTCAAATTGACATCGGGAATGGCGGTCGCCTTCGTGGCCGGCATGGGTGTCGCGGTAGCCGGGAATGCTCCCGGTGTTACCGATACAGAAATAAAAATTGGTAATACCAACCCGTATAGTGGACCGGCCTCGGTCTATTCGACGATTGGTAAATCTATTGGTGCTTGTTGGAAACAAGTGAATGCTGAGGGTGGCATCAACGGCCGCAAGATAAAATGGATTTCCTATGACGATGGCTACAGCCCGCCGAAGACAAAGGAACAGATCCGTAGGCTGGTTGAAAAGGATAAGGTTGCCCTGACCTTCCAGACCCTTGGCACGCCGACGAATTCGGCCATTCACAAATATATGAATAAGAAAAAGGTGCCGCATTTGTTCGTCGCCACCGGTGCGACCAAATGGGGTCAGCCTAAAAAGTTTCCCTGGACTATGGGCTTTCAGCCAAACTATCAAACCATTGGCAGGATCTTCGGTAACTACATTCTGCAAAACCATCCAAACAGCAAGGTGGCCGTGTTGTACCAGAACGACGACTACGGCAAGGACTATGTGATTGGCGTCAAGGACGCTATGGGCGACAAATACGCAAAACAGGTGGTCAAGGAAGAAACCTATGAAGTCACTGATCCAACGGTGGCCAGCCAGATCATCAGCTTGAAGAACAGCGGCGCTGATGTGATGGTCAACATCTCCATTCCAAAATTTGCGGCTCAGGCGATCAAGAAGATGGATGCCATCGGTTGGAAGCCGGTTCATCTGTTAAATGACGTTGCCGCAACCATTAAGGCCACATTTGTGCCGGCTGGCTTGGAAAAATCAAAGGGCATCATCTCCGTGACCTATCTCAAAGATCCCAACGATCCTGAGTGGAAGAATGATCCGGAGATGAACGAGTGGCGTGCCTTCATGGCTAAGTACTATCCCAAAGGTGACGCCGACAATGCCTTTAACGTCTATGGTTGGTCGGTTTGCAGCCTAATGATTGATACCTTGAAAAGGGCTGGGAATGATCTCAGCCGCGAGAACATCATGAAGCAAGCTGCCAGCTTCAAGAAGTTC
>CAJWZI010000220.1 GCA_913049615.1 uncultured Alphaproteobacteria bacterium
CCCCGGAGACGTTTTTGGCGAGATGGCTTTAGTCCGTCCCGATTCGCTTCGTACTGCCGACGCCGTGGCAAAGGAAGACTCGGAATTAATACCTATGCATCAGCAAAGGTTTTTACAGCTAATCAAAAAAGAACCTGAAGTAGCAGTTGAAGTAATTAGGCTCTTGGTTTCTCGTTTGATGGAAGCCAACGAAAAAATACCAACTGGAGTCTGTCTCATAACCTGAAGGTCGGAGGTTCAAATCCTTCCCCCGCAACCAATTTCTTTTAGTATATCAATATGTCAACCTTCGTGATGAGTCCCTTTTTGTGCCATTGGGAATACGTTGACAAAAGATTTTTGGCCCACTTGGGCTTGAGTCAAATATGTTGAAAGTAGGTGATATGGAAGCACACCTTTTTCCAAGTGCTATCTCAAGGGCATGCAACTAATGAAACCGCCGGCTTTTGAATATGTTGCGCCTGCTACGCTGGATGAGGCCGTGGTGGCATTGGCGGATGACGATGCAATGGTTTTGGCGGGCGGCCAGAGCTTAGTACCCATGCTGAACTTTCGCTTATTAGCGCCGACCCGCCTGGTGGATATCACCCGCATTGCGGATCTTGATTACATAAAAGATTGGAATGGCGGTTTGCGGATTGGCGCGTTGGTTCGGCATCATACATTGGAAACCTCTCCTCTAGTTAAAGAACGGTTTCCTGTTTTGCATGCGGCCATGCGGTTGGTGGCCCACCTCGCTATTCGCAACCGGGGCACCATTGGTGGCAGCCTATGTCATGGTGATCCTGCGGCGGAACTTCCCGGTCTGGCTCTGTTGCTAGAGGCGGAACTGCAGACTACTAAACGCACAATTGCCGCGGCAAATTTTTATGAAGGCGCGATGACCACCGTATTGGAGCAGGGCGAGATTCTCACGGAGGTCCGCCTACCGGCTTTGCCGGTGGGTACTGGTTGGGCCTTCGAAGAATTTTCCCTTCGGTCGGGGGACTTCGCCCTGGCAGCTATCGGTGTCCTGGTTGGCCCGGATACACGAATTGCCGCTATCGGCGCCAACGAAACTCCAATTCGGCTTAATTGCACTGAAGCTCACTGCACAGATCTCTCAAATATGGATGCAGTTCTAGAAGCGGCACGGGAAGAGGTCTCTCCGAATAGCGACTTGCATGGCTCCGCAGATTACCGGCGGCATCTAATTGGTGTCTTGACAAAGCGAGCTCTGACGGTGGCTCGGGAACGCGCCGCATGATTACGGTCACGGTGAATGGCGAGGATTATGAGCGTGAAGTGGAGCCGCGAATGCTTTTGGCCGATTTTCTACGCCACGAACTGGGGCTGACTGGAACCCATGTGGGATGCGAGCACGGCGTGTGTGGTGCGTGCACGGTGATTCTGAACGGAGACAGCGTGCGCTCCTGTCTTTGTTTTGCGATCCAGGTCGATCGGTCCGTGATTGAGACTGTCGAGGGCTTGGGAACCGTCGATAATCTGAACCCCTTGCAACAGTCCTTCCAAAAACACCATGCTTTGCAGTGTGGCTTCTGCACGCCCGGAATGTTGATGACAGGCGTGGATCTTTTGCGCAAATATCCACTGGCGACAGACGAACAAATTCGCGAGGGGTTGTCGGGCAACCTTTGCCGCTGCACCGGCTATGAACATATCGTTCAGGCTATTCGTTGGGTAATCGAAAATGAACGTTGAGGCTCGGCCGAAAATCATCGGCGCTGCCGTACAACGGGTGGAGGACCCTCGTTTGTTGACCGGCCACGGCCGATTCATCGACGACATATCCTTGCCACGTATGCTGCATGTCGCCTTTTGCCGTAGCGATTATGCACATGCGCGCATCGTCAATATTGAAACGGCTGACGCGGCGACCATGTTGGGAGTGTTGGGCGTCTACACTGCCCAGGATGTGGCGGATCAATTCAAGCCAATCCGTGCCACATCTCGCATGACCGATTATTACGCAACCGAATTGGGCGTGCTGGCCCGCGGGAAGGTGCGTTATGTGGGTGAAGCGGTTGTCGCCGTGGTGGCCGAAAGCCGTTATTTAGCGGAAGATGCCGCCGAACGCGTAATGATTGACTATGATCCCTTAGGTGATGCTGTTGATCCCCTGGCTAACATAAATGATGACAGTCCTTTGCTGCACGAGGACGCGGGCACCAATGTCTTGGTCATTCGTACCTTCCATCGAGGGGATGTGGACGAGGCCATGGATGGTGCCGCCGTGTGTGTTCAGGATACCTTCCACATGCGTCGCAAGACTCCCACGGCCATGGAGAATCGTGGCTACCTCGCCGACTACGATCAAGGACGGCGAACCCTTACTTTGCATTCCACCACTCAGATACCCGGTATCATCCGCGACGCGTTGGAGGAGATGCTGGATATTCCTGGCAACCGACTGCGCGTGATTGCGCCGGATATGGGCGGTGGCTTTGGTGGCAAGGCCTCGCTTTATCCAGAAGAGGTTTTGGTCTGCCTGTTGGCTCGACGTCTAGTCCGGCCAGTAAAATGGCTATCCGATCGCCGTGAAGATCTAATGACTACCAGCCACGCCTTTGACGAGATTGTTGAGGCGGAATTGGCCTTGGACGGGCAGGGAAATATCCTGGGTCTGCGCGCAGACTGTATTGGCGATGTCGGTGCCTATTCGGTTTACCCATGGACAGCGGCGATCGAACCGGTCCAAGTAGTTTCGTTCTTGCCGGGACCCTACCGTGTCGCCAACTACTGGGCTCGCGCCCGTGCGGTGGCAACGTCTAAGGCGCCGACGGGCGCTTATCGAGGGGTGGGCCGGCCTATTTCCGCGTTAGTGATGGAACGACTGATGGACATGGCGGCGGCGGAACTTGCTTTAGATCCATTAGATATCCGGCGTCGCAATATGATCCGCGAGGATGAATTTCCTTACAAATCCGCTTCCGGCATCGTCTGGGATAAATGCGGTTTTATGGAATGCCTGGATACTGTGAGCAAAGACTATGGCGAGTTGCGCAAACTGCAGGCCGAGGCGCGAGCGCAAGGCCGTTGGGTTGGCATTGGCCTGGCATCCTATGCTGAATTGACTGGCTTGGGCAGCCGCATCTCCGTGGCGCCGGGCATGCCTGTAAACACGGGCACCGAAACCGCTATTGTGCGTATTGATTCCACCGGCACTGTGACGGCACAGTTTGGCATTGCGTCCCATGGCCAAGGGCTGGAAACCACCTTGGCGCAGGTAATTGCAGAAGAACTGGGGGTGCGGGTCCGGGATGTTCGGGTGATCCATGGCGACACCGGTGGCATGGCCCATTGCACTGGCACATTTGCCTCGCGAAGCACGGTGTTGGCGGGCGGTGCTGCGATTTTGTCGGCACGAGCGGTCAAGGAACAAGTGTTCAAGGCGGCAGCCCATATGTTCGAGGCGGCTCCCGCCGATTTGGATGCCGTGGCCGGCGAGATTTTTGTCGTGGGCACGGACCGGCGCATGAGTTTCCGGCAATTGGCTAGGGCTTTGTATTCCGACATGGGCCGTTTTCCCAAGGAGTTGCGAGACGAAATATCGCTAGAAGCAACCCGTATGTACGATCCGTCCTTCGGTACAACCTCCCCGGCCAGTCATTTGGCCATGATCGAGGTGGATCCGGATACATACGGCGTGTCCATCCTCCACTACAGTGTGGCGGACGATTGCGGCCGTGTGATCAACCCGCTGATCGTCGACGGCCAGGTCCATGGCGGTGTAGCGCAAGGAATCGGCGCGGCTTTGATGGAAGAGGTGGTCTACGACGAATCAGGACAGATACAGACCGCTACCCTTGTGGACTACGTGGTGCCATCGGCGGCGGAAGTGCCGAACATGTCCGTGCAGCATGTGGAAGCGCATTTACCCGACAACTTAGGCGGATTTCGCGGTATGGGGGAGGGAGGCACTATCGGTGCGCCGGCAGCCATCGCCAACGCCATCGCTGACGCCGTGCGCCGGGATATCAACGTTCTGCCCATGACGCCAGAGCGGATTTTTCGACTATTTCACGACTGAGGAGGCGAGAGCCCCGCACACTTCACTCGCAAATGACTTTCACGCGTCTAATGCCTCTCGGTAGCTGCTGCGCCTGCTTGTTTTCTCGGATAAAGACATAGGATCGGACCACGACGTTCTTGCGGCATGGAGCGTCGTCGGGCGCGTTTACGTTTACTTGGGTCAAAGTGGTCCTGCAAAGGCGAAGGCCGTTTTGTCTTTTTTATCGCGGGATGGAGCAGTCTGGTAGCTCGTCAGACTCATAACCTGAAGGTCGGAGGTTCGAATCCTTCCCCCGCAACCAACCTTTTCAC
>CAJWZI010000221.1 GCA_913049615.1 uncultured Alphaproteobacteria bacterium
CCACCAGGCCTGTTAGGGTGCGATACATGGTGGGGGCGGTGAACAGCACCGTCACACCATGCTGCTTAATAGCTTCTATCAAACTTTTGGGCGAGTAGCTCTCTATCAACAGGACCGAGGCACCCACAGCCATGGGGAATAGCAGTAGTCCGCCCAGACCATAGGTGAAGGCCAGTGGTGGCGTGCCTGTGAAAATGTCTCGGCTGTTAGGTTTGACGACCTGACCGGAAGAGGTCAGGCAAACAGCCATGATGTCCCGGTGAAAATGCATACACGCCTTGGGCGGCCCCGTCGTGCCGGAGGTGAACGCAATGATACAAGTATCGTCGGCAGCGGTATCGATGTTTTCGAAGCTTCCCGGTTTCCCGGCGGCGCAAGATTCCAATCCGTCTTCGTTAGTGCAGTTGAAACATACGATTTCTTGCAGAAATTTAGATTCTTCCATCGTCTGCTGTAGTTCGGTCACTAGTTTTTCATCGCACAGGGCAATTCGAACCTGGGCAAAATCTGCTATATAGGTCAACTCCCTTGACCGCAGCAAAGGCATGGTGGCGACGGCGATGGCTCCTACTTTCATGACAGCGAACCAGCAGGCGGCATACATGGGATTGTTTCCGGATCGCAGTAAAATTCGATTGCCAGGGCGGATGCCGAGGTCATTCACGAGAAAATTAGCGATACGATTGGCCTGATTTAGCAGTTCGCTATAACTCCATGAAATTGTGTCATCAAAAACGGCCCGAGCATCTCGATTGATCGCGGCCTGGTTATCCAACAATTCTGTGGCGCAGTTGATACGGTCAGGCAAGGCTGCCAGTTCCGGCAGGCGGGAATAGTCAATATCGGGCCAGGCAGATTTCGGAGGCAGATTGTCTGCGGCGAAATGATCCACATGGGCGGTCTTGCCGCTAGGGGCCTTGGCTTTGGACATATGCTACTTCCCTATACTCTGCAGTGGTCTCCCAACGCCGTCATGGCCATGGTTACGGATACTGTTTCCGACGGCGGACTGGTGCGGCCGTTGAGATCAAAAGCGCGAACGAAATAACGATACTGCCGGCCAGCGAGGGCGAGCCGGTCCACATACCGGCAGCCCTTGACCGCCTCAACACATTGAATGTCGCCATAATCGTCGGCCCGATAGACATCATATCCGGCGATATTTCCTGCCGAACATTCCGCACGTGACCAGGTGAGTTTAATCCGACCGTCGGCGCCTGCCACTGACAGCGATGCACCGGTTTTGGGCCATTCGGGGGAATCGCCTATCGTTCGTTCATTGGGCGCCTGCAGGTGACCTTTGGGCCACAGAAAACAGGTCACTTTCTTGAAACGTTCGTCCAGATTTTTGCAAACATTGCAATAAACGCAGCGGATAATCTCTTTTTCGCGCCCTTGGGCCACCTTTAGGACCCAGTCCGGATCGGTTAGAAGCTGTCGTGCCATGCCGATAAGGTCTGCCTGTCCGGTCCGTAGCAATTCTTGCGCCTCCTCCGGTTCGGCAATCTTTCCAGCGGAGATGATGGGAATATGGTGGCCCCGATCGTTGAGATAACGTTTAATACCGGCCGCTAGATTTACATGGGGCAGGGACGGGTACCAATCCCCTGGCATACAGCGATCCCCAGAATAGCCGGTATAGGGATACAGTGGCTGTCCGGGTCGATGTTCGGCGTCCTCGAACTTACCTCCCACTGAGAGAGATATATAGTCGACGCCTAGATCAGCCATGCGCAAGGCGATCTGCTGCGCTTCAGGCAAGGCATAGCCACCCTTGATTGCCTCTTCGGCTAGAAAACGGACGCCGATAGGGAAATCGGTGCCGGCCCGGTGCCGGACTTCCGCGAAGACTTCGCCGAACATGGCTAGTCTGCCTTCCAGGGTGTGACCGCCATATCGATCCTTGCGGGGATTAAGCCGCGAGAGGAATGAGGACAGGGTATAAGCATGGGCAGAATGTAATTCGACGCCATCGTAACCGGCCTCCCGTGCACGCAGGGCCGTTAGGCCAAAGTCGCGAACGATGGCGTTGATTTCTGATTGGTTCAGCATATCGAGGGTCTGCCGCCAGCCGGATCGCGCCACCTTCATAAAGTGGATGATCTGCAGTACGACTTTGCTATCTGATTCTTCATGCACCCGCTGGACCAATTCCCGGTGGCCAGGAATGAATTCATCATCCGACAGCCGCAATAAAGGTCCAGATTTGGACCCGTGCACAGCCGTCGCCTCTACCACAATCAATCCGACCCGGCCTGCCGCATACCGCCCGTAGCGGTCGATGATGTCGTCGTTGACAAAGCCGTCCTCTCCCGACAACCGCGTGACCATAGCGGGTACAACGATCCGGTTCGGCAGAACCATGCCGTTAATGTCCAGAGTTTGCAGCAATTGGTTGGCGCCAGACATCACGCAGCGTCTCTCGGGCTGGCGGATATTTTCAGTTTGCCCAGCAAGTGGTGCAGATGACCGATATCGTCTTTGTCTAAACCCTCCAACATGCCGTTGATCCAGCTCTCATGGGCTGGGGTCATGGCGTCGAAATGTTTCTTGCCCAGGGCGGTCAGGGCGACTCGAGTGCTGCGCCCGTCATCGGGATCGGGCAGGCGTTCCACTAGGTTATTGCCGACGAGTCTATCCACTAGGCCGGTCAGGTTACCGTTAGAGACCATCATGCGGTTGGATAGTTCCGTTAGAGTCAATCCGCCGGATGCACGATCCAACTGTGCCAACAAATCGAAACGAGGCAGTGTTGTGGCAAATTCTTGTCGCAGGCGTCGGCGAATTTCCCCTGCCAACAGATTTGTGCAAGTTAACAACCGTAACCACAGGCGCAATTCCGGCTTATCGTCCCCACGGATGTTTCTGTCCAGTTTGGCCTCTGGCCTCACGTTACATCACCTCGCCGCCGGCGACGGCCACCGATTGCCCCGTCACCGCACAGGATGATGGTAGGCAAAGCCAGGCAACAGTGGCCGCTATTTCTTCCGGTTGGACCAGACGTCCCTGCGGATTGCCGCGGGTCAGGATGGCACGGGCCTCGGCCTCGGTCTTTCCTGACTTCTGGATATTCGCGATAGCATTCAGGGCTATCTCCGTCTCAGTATAACCGGGACAAACTGCATTTACTGTGATGGGGCCTTTTGCCAGTTCTACAGCCATGGCACGGGTCAATCCCACAAGAGCGTGTTTCGAGGCTACATACCCAGCAACGAAGGGGTAACCCCGCAGACCTGCTGTCGAGGCAATATTGACGATCCGGCCAAAACCTTTGTCCTGCATCCCGGGTAGGACCGCCTGGGACAACAGAAAGACGGCCTGGACATTGATTGCGAATGTTTGCTCCCAGCTTTTTAATTCTAGCTTATCCAGAGGCGCCGAGGGCGCGACGCCGGCGTTATTGATAAGTATTGTGATCGGTCCAAGGTCATCCCTTGCGGCCGTATGAGATTGGGCGATGGAATCGGGATCTGTAAGATCCATGACCTGTAGGCTTATTGCTGAGGGGCCAATTTTAGAGAGGTGTTCGCGCCGTTGGTTCAGACTTTCTCGATCGCGCGCAGCTAAGGTTAAATTGACGCCCAATCGGACCAGCTCTTCGGCGATTGCGGCGCCGATGCCACGATTGCCACCGGTGACTAAAGCATGTTGCCCAGCAAGGGGTTTTGCCTGCGGATCATGTTGTTTTGGTGAATCCGCCTTACTAGCCGGCTGCATGTTCGCTGATCCTAATTTATTTTAAGCTTAAAATAATGCAGCGTACCGAGCAAGCAGTATCAAAAATGCTATGATATTTCATCTGGCTGAGATGGAATTATTAACGTCATAGAAATCAACGTGCCCACCGGCTGCCAAGAGGAAGGGACAATGCGAGAGACCTTGGGCGCGATGAAGGCCGCGCAGAGATTGGCGGGCACCCCAAATTTGGCAGTTCGCAATGAACGCCTTTCACGTATCGCCGCCATGGTCAGGACCTATCAAGAGGAAATCGTCGCAGCGGTGGACGAGGATTTTGGCGGACGGGCACGTGAAGAAACTTTGCTTGCGGAGATTTTTACTACGTTGTCGTCCGTGCATCATGCTCGCAAAAATCTACGTCGCTGGATGCGACCCGAGCGCCGGTCATTGGATTTGGCTTTCAGGCCAGCCCGAGCAAAATTGCTACCGCAACCCCTGGGCGTTGTGGGGATAATTTCGCCGTGGAATTATCCTTTATACATGGCTACTTCGCCCCTGGTCGGTGCGTTGGCGGCGGGCAATCGGGTTATGGTCAAGCCATCGGAACATACGCCGCACACCTCCGCTTTAATAG
>CAJWZI010000222.1 GCA_913049615.1 uncultured Alphaproteobacteria bacterium
TGCGGTAACAAGTGATCAGCGAAAATCTGTACCGGTACAAAGCGATGCGTCTGTTAACCGGACTGGGTCTTGACAACCGAAAGGTGGAGGATCTTCTGGCTGCTCAGCGGTGTAGAGGTTTGCGAAGCTATCGCAATTGACGGCATAGCGCTGAAATCGGGTATGATGTTCTGGTTGCGTAGTCTAGAGGCTACGATGGGTAATTCATATTCCAACCTTTGTCGTCAGGCCGCCATCCACAGGAATGGTGGCGCCAGTGACATAAGCGCCTTCGTTGGAGGCCAGGAAAAGGGCTGCGTTGGCGGCGTCCCAGGGATCGCCCATGTGGCCAAGACGGGGTAGAACGTTGCGCTGGCTGCGAATCTCATCGTAGGATGCACCACTGGCACGTTGATACATCGCTAACGCTGTTGGAGTATCCATAAGGCCGAGCATCAAGCTGTTGCATCGGATGCCATAAGGGCCGTTCTCGTATGCCAGCCAGCGGCAGAATTCATTCAGAGCTGCCTTCGCTACTTTATAGGCTATCAAGGGATACGCGCCTATCGAAGCGATGGAGCTGGTGTGGATTATACAACCTGTCTGTTGGGCCCGCATGCTGGGCAAAGCATGCTTCGAGAGCAACATAGCGCCAGTCAGGTTGCGGTCCAGGCTGGCACGCCATTCAGACAGGTCAATCTCCGTTGTATCACCCTCGATAATGCCGGAGCCTACATTGTTGTGTAGAATATCTATTTGACCAAAAGCATCCTTTGTTTCAGAAATTAATTCGCGGCAATTAGCTTCATTCGTAATATCCGCTAACATAGTTTCTACGGTGTGGCCCTCCGCTCGGATTTGCCGCGCGGTTTCTTCAAGCGATGGTTCTGATCGGTTGGCAAGCATTAATTTGGCCCCCTCACGCGCAAATGTCAGCGCCGTGGCTCTTCCGTTACCCACGCCGTCTGGCTCAGATTGTCCCGCTCCAGCGATAATGGCGACTTTGTCTTTCAGGCGCATGAATTGATGGCCTCCTCCTCCGAATTGGATTTCCGACCGCATAATGACCTGGTAGTGCACGCCATTAGTAGCAACTTAGGGCCGTATTCACGGTTTCGCAAATTTAGTTGCCTATAAGCCTAATCAGCTCAATGCTTAGGAAAAGCGGTTTACCAATGCTACCCCTATAACCGCGACAACCATGCCAATACAGGCAACCGGTCCAAAGGTTTCGTTAAACGTAAAAAATGAAATGATGGCTGTTATCGGTGGGACTAGAAAAAATAAGCTAGAAACACGTGCCGCTTGGCCACGGCGAATGAGATAGAGCAATAATGTGATAGCACCTAGAGACAGTATAAACGTTAACCAAATGAACGCGAATATAAACTCTCCTGTCCAATCAACTATCCCAGTTTCCAGCCAGAAGGAGCCGATCCACATGGCGATGGCGGCAGCGGCGGTTTGTACGAAAATACCCGTGCGCAAATCCATCTCCTCGCAGAATTTTTTTTGATAGATCACGCCAATACTGAGGGCCAATAGAGCGCAGATTGATAGAGACATACCGAGAGGTGTGCCAACACCCAGGTCGAGTTTACGCCAAATCACCAAGATGACCCCACCCAAGCCCATTACGAAACCCATCCATTGCCGGAATGACGTCTTTTCGCCCAAGACAGCTACCGCGATAATTGCCACTAGAACAGGCTGTAACCCGTTGATCAGGGCGGTAACACTGGTGTCAACGCCCAGATCTATGGCGTAGAAAACGCAACCTAGATTAGCGGCTTGCAACAACAGGCCGACGGCGATTAGATGCACATAGGCTATGGGTGATCTTGGCCAAGGAGCGTTTGTGAGCAGGGAAACCACGATCAGAATGGCGGACACGAGAGTAAAGCGATAGGCAAGAAACGTCATGGGTTCTGCATAGGGCAGACCAAATTTGGCGCCGATGAACCCTGTACTCCACAACACCGCCAAGGTCCCGGGCATGGCAACGAACCAGATCTTGGTTGGGCTCAATTTTTTGAGGGGATGCGACATGCTGAAGGATTTAGTCGTGAGAACGGAAAGCTCTGCGAACAATAGATGAAACGGGGTGGTTGCCATACCCACAAAGTCTGCCAACCGACCCTGGGTGGTCCATCAAACTGTGTTCACGGCGATAAAAAGCGCAACTGACATTTACTTCGCGATCATGTGAACATCCTATCGTCCAAGGTTTCGCAGTTCTCGCCTTCACAGCAGTCATCAATAGTATTGTGGTATAACCAGAACTGGAAATGATCCTGAATAACAAACCGCGTCACCGGTGTCTTATATCAAGAGCAGTTCGGGCGGGCTTCTGAGTTTTGGGTTGGCAGATTGGTCCTGCGGAGACTGTATTCAAATTCGTGGTGAAAGTGGAGATGCTATTCCTTTAAAAGATTGTCAATCAAAGGCCACACAAAGTGTGAGTGGCAAAATAAGAAAGATGAATATCGCTATAACGTACAAGGACGGCATAAATGGTCTCTATTGCTAGCTTTTGATCCGATACTATACCGAAGCCGCGCCAGGTGACTGCACAATATGTGGCAAAGTAGGGTGGGAAGAATTAGACGGGAGGACGTTAAGATGCCGAAATGGCAATTTACCAAAGGCTTGCACGATCTGGGACAAGGTAGTTTCGCCTATCTCCAGCCAGACGGTTCGTGGGGCTGGTCAAACGCCGGGCTCATCACACATGGCGAAGAAAGTCTCCTAGTCGACACATTATTTGATCTCCATCTGACCCGGGACATGCTGAAAGACATGTGTGATGCCGCTCCTCAGGCAGAACGTATCGGCACGTTGGTAAATACACATGCCAATGGAGATCATACATTCGGCAATCAGCTCGTTGAAGGTGCTACCATTATTGCTTCAGCGGCGGGTGCGGCAGAAATGGCAGAGCTGCCGCCGCAGGCCCTGGCCGACATTATGCGCAATGCCGGTGAGATGGGCGAGGCTGGTGCCTTTCTGAAAAAATTGTTCGATGTCTTCGATTTTGAGGGCATCCAGCTCCAGGCGCCCACCGAAACGTTCAGTGGTGTGACCACTCGCAAGGTCGGTGACAAGGAAGTGCAACTGCACGAAGTTGGCCCCGCACACACCAAGGGTGATATTCTGGTATTCGTGCCTGCTGACAAGACGGCCTTCACTGGAGATATTCTCTTTATTGATGGCCACCCGATTATATGGGCTGGTCCAGTCGCTAACTGGATCAAGGCATGCGACCTGATGATCGGTTGGGATGTTGAGACAATTGTTCCGGGACACGGACCAATCACAGACAAGAGCGGCGTTCGGGCCGTGCGGGAATACCTCGTCTACATAGAAGCAGAAGCCCGTAAACGCCATGCGGCTGGATTAAGTGTAATGGAGGCAGCTCTGGATATTTCCTTTGAAGACTTTTCATCCTGGGGTGACGCCGAGCGCATCGTGGTCAACGTCGACACGCTATACAAGGAATTTAACAATGACCCGTCGCCGTCTGACATAGTGCAAATGTTCGCCATGATGTCGAAGTTGGCGGCTTAGTAGAATGTTATTGGGAACTGGCCCTTGACGATGGTCGCACATAGACCTTTCGTCAATTTGTAGTGACTAATAATGGATCGACTCAGGGACCATTACGGTTTCATAGGCCTCACAATATTCTCTGCCGGCGCCTAATCACCGAACAAAGAATTAACAAATCGGAACTGACAATTGAAAGTACCGAGAGAGAAATAGACGCATGCGTAAAATTAAAATGATTATAGGTGGCGCCGTAATTCGTGCTGAATTGTTTGAGACCCCAACTGCTGACGCAATCTATGAGTCGCTGCCGTTTTCGGCCTCCGCAAACACTTGGGGCCAAGAGGTCTATTTTTCGGTATCGGTGGCAGTATCGAAAGAAGCCGACGCACGAGCGGTGGTAGAAGCAGGGGAGCTTGCATTTTGGGTTGAAGGTTCCTCTATAGCCATAGGCTATGGGCCGACACCCATTAGTCATGGTGATGAGATACGTCTGGCGGCTCCAACGAACATCTGGGGACGAGCGCTTGATGACGTAAGTCAGCTCACCAGCGTATACGATGGCGACACGATTGAAGTTAGTGTTTTTGAAGATTAATAAGGACCTATCTGACATTTAATAGTGAACCCGCCATACTGCAGTCGGTAAATACTGAAAGGATTGGAAATGAGCGACATCGCATTGGTAACTGGTGGTTCACGGAACATTGGCCGAGCGATTTCAGATCGCCTAATCGTTGATGGTTACAAGGTGGTGCAGTTCGACATTTTAGAGCCAGAGGCTG
>CAJWZI010000223.1 GCA_913049615.1 uncultured Alphaproteobacteria bacterium
AGAGGAGCCTTGCGCGTCCCCGGGGACCGGTTCGCTGGGTTTAGCGAAGACAGCTTTGTCGCTACCGAATACAACGGGTGCAGGCGTCTTTCTGCTACATGCCACCAACAGCAATGCCAGCCCAATGGCAGCGACGCTGGCACCTGTTCGTGCGATTCCCCTCATTTTGGGACGATACTCCTCTAGAACTGGAAAGGTCCAGATCAAGGGTGCACGGCCGATCTAGGCACGGCTCGGCGGCATACCCTCCACCAAGGGCACAAAACGCACATCTAGCAGCCGCTCTTCCTTCAATTCTTCTCCCTGCCGCGTGATACGGTAAAGTACCTGTTCGCCAGACGTGCCTACAGGTATGACCATGATGCCGCCATCGTCTAACTGCTCAGCCAGGCTCTGTGGCATAGCGGGCGCTGCGGCGGTGACGATGATGCGAGCAAAGGGTGCCAGTTCCGGCCAGCCTTTGCCGCCATCGCCTAGGCGAGTAGTGATGTTGTGCAGCTTCAATGCCTCGAAACATGCCTCGGCTTGCCGCAACAAGGTACGGTAACGCTCCACGGTGCAAACCCTGCGACTAAGCTGGGCTAGGACGGCCGCCTGATAGCCTGAACCCGTTCCGATTTCCAATATCCGGTTCCGCTCCCCCAAACAAAGAGCCTGGGTCATGTAAGCCACGATGAAGGGTTGGCTGATGGTCTGCCCCTGGCTAATAGGCAGAGGGATATTTTCGTATGCCTCCGCGCGCATGGCCTCAGGCACAAACATTTCCCTGGGCACTCGTTCGACAGCACTCAATACATCATTGTCCGAAATTCCTTGCCGGCGCAGATCCATAATGAGGCGAATTTTTTGTGCCTCATAGCTCATGCCTAAAAAGCCGCCTTAAGTTGTTTCAGGGCCTTGTTCTCGGTCAGGTCCAAATGCAGGGGCGTAATAGCGATGCGGCCTTCTTCCGTAGCGCGTATATCGGTACCCTCTTCGGGTTGCCCCTGGATCGGACGAAAGCCAATCCAGTAATAGGGCCGTTCGCGAGCATCTATGCGCTGTTCTATGTTCAGGGCGGAAAAGTCTCGCCGGCCCTGCCGCGCCACCTCGACGCCCTTTACGTCGCCAGGCAGGCAATCGGGAAAATTGACGTTCATCAGTACATCCCTAGACCAGCCGATGGCAACCAGACGGCGGATGATGTCGCTGGCATGTTGCTCAGCCGTGGGCCAATGCATAACCTTGCGGTTGGCAAAGGATTGACTAAGAGCTATGGAAGGCACCCCCACCAGGGTTCCTTCCATAGCGGCGGCGATGGTGCCAGAATAGGTCACATCCTCGCCCATGTTGGCGCCCCGGTTTACACCGGAGAGCAACAAATCCGGCGGGTTGTCGGCCATCACCTGGTTCATCGCCATCATCACGCAGTCCGTGGGCGTGCCTTCCACGGCGAATTTCTTGGCCGATATTTTTCGAAGACGCAAAGGCGCCGTCAGGGTCAGGGAATGCGAGGCGCCACTATGCTCCCCTTCGGGCGCAACCACCCAGACATCGTTGGACAAGCTACGGGCTATGCGTTGCAGCACCTTCATGCCCGGCGCGTTGATACCATCGTCGTTAGTCAGGAGAATACGCGTACGCCGCAGATTGGCGAGTTTTCGGCCCAATTGCTTAGCCATAGGTCAGCCAATCCTCGTCTTACCGTTCATATAGGGTTGCAGGGCCACAGGAATGGCAAATCCGCCATCGGCCAATTGATAGTTTTCCATAACCGCAATCAGCGTCCGCCCCACCGCCAAACCCGAGCCATTCAGCGTATGGACGAAATTAGTGCCTTTACCTTGATTGGGTTTAAACCGCGCGCTCATGCGCCGGGCCTGAAAATCGCCGCAGTTGGAACAGGAAGAGATCTCGCGATAAGTATCCTGGCCAGGCAACCAAGCCTCGATGTCATAGGTACGCCGGGCCGAAAAGCCCATATCACCGCTGCTCAGCAGTATGACGCGGTAGGGGATCTCCAAACGCTGCAAAATGCTCTCCGCGCAGGCCATCATCCGGTCTAATTCGGCGCAAGATTCATCCGGATGGGTGATGGAGACCAGTTCTACTTTATAGAACTGATGCTGGCGCAGCATACCCCGGGTATCGCGTCCCGCTGCGCCGGCCTCAGAGCGGAAACAGGGGGTATGCGCCGTGTAACGAAGGGGCAGGTCTCTCTCGGCCAACACCCCGTCCCGCACTAGATTAGTTAGCACCATCTCTGCCGTGGGGATCAGGTAGAAATCGTTAGTCGTCTTGAACAGGTCTTCCTCGAATTTTGGCAGGTTTCCTGTGCCGAACGCTGTATGCTCCTTCACCAACAACGGGACAGAAGTCTCCTCGTAGCCGAATTCCTGAGTATGTATGTCTAACATAGCGGCTGATAGCGCCCGCTCCAAGCGTGCCAGTTCCCCGCGGAGAACCACAAATCTTGCCCCCGACAGTTTAGAAGCGGCCTCGAAATCCATCAGACCCAGGGCTTCGCCGATCTCAAAATGCTCTTTCGGCTCGAAATCAAAATCCGTCGGGTCACCGTGGCTGCACACCACAACATTCGCCTCTTCATCTTCACCAACGGGTACCCCGTCCTCGGGCCGATTCGGCAGGCCTACCAGGATATCGCGCAGGGCCTGCATTAGTTCCCGCTCGGCTTCCTCTCCCTGCTGCAAGGCCCCCTTTAATTGCCCGACCTCGGCAATGAGATTGTCAGCATCCTCGTCATTGGATTTCGCCACGCCAATCTGTTTCGAGAGGGCATTTCGCTTGTTTTGTATCTTTTGCAAGGCAGTGCGTTTGGCGCGGGCTGATGCATCGCGGGCAAGAATATCGGTCGCAAGAGGCTGCAAACCGCGGGCAGCCAGACCAGCATCAAATGCCTCTGGGTTTTCGCGAATCCAGCGCAGATCGTACATGGCGATTGGTCTCTAAATTATGCAAAAGACGGGCGCGCACTGTATACGACCCCGCTTCGTCTGCGTCTAGCTTGCGTCCGGTTGCCGTTCCGGCGCGGCATTGGCAAAGGCGTCAATAGCCCGGCAGGTTTCATCAATACGCACCAAATTTGGATAGGCCGACAAATCGACTTCGAATCGGCGGGCGTTATAGAGCTGCGGGACAAGACAAAGGTCAGCCAGAGTTGGCTGGTTGCCGTGACAAAATTTGCTCGTCGCCGGACTGGTCGAGACTATGCCCTCCAGACCATGAAAACTCTGATGCACCCAGTGCCGATACCATTTCAAACGGTCGTCATCGGATACGCCAAGTTCCTGGGTCAAATAATTCAAGACCTTCAGATTATTAATAGGGTGGATGTCGCAGGCTACAACCTGGGCTAGTTGCCGGACACGAGCCCGTCCGGTCGGGTCATCAGGCAATAAAGCTGGTTCAGGATGGCGTTCATCCAGGTATTCGATAATCGCCATGGACTGACTAAGGTGCACATTGCCATCCACCAAGGTAGGTACTAGGCCTTGGGGATTGAGAGCTAGATAGGCATCATCACGCTGATCGAATTTCTGCAGGTGGACGAACTCGTCCTCAACAGTCAGTCCCTTCAAATTCAAGGCAATGCGAACTCGATAGGCGGCCGAGGAGCGCCAATATCCGTAGAGTATCATCCACAATTCTCCTAACCCAATACCGTGAAACTGCTGTCGGAGTTGATCTCGCGATTGCGTGAGAAAAATCCAATATTGGCCTGCCGTTTGGTATATTTGTAATCAAAGTACACGGGATCCACATCATGATCCTGGCCACCCTGACAGTTAATTATCAGTTCTGCCATCATGGCCCCGGCTACCGGCGCGTTCTTGAACTGGTTCCCCGACGTTCCCACCGCCATATAGAATCCAGGCAAATCGGATTTGTCGTAGATGGGAATCCAATCGTCGGTGACATCATATAGTGAAACGACACCCGTGGCGCGGTTGGAAATTTTTAGGCTGGGAATTCTTTGCCCTGCGCGCAGAGCCTGCGTCTGCCATTGATCGGTAAATTCGGTGTTGTAGTCGTCGGGATCAACCCATTCCCGTTCGTCGCATTCCGGATCCTCACTGCCGAACAGAATGTGATTGCCAATCTCTGGCCGGCTGTAGCAGGCAATGTCACTGTCGGAAATTACCGGGCCATGGTTCATGTAATCAAACCCCTCCGGCGACGGCACGTGCACCACTTCCTGGCGCAGAGCCCTAGTCTTGATCTTCATACAATCCGCGACGCCCGCCATCCGGTTGACCTTAGCGGAGGGTGGGCCAGCCACG
>CAJWZI010000224.1 GCA_913049615.1 uncultured Alphaproteobacteria bacterium
ATAGTATGTGGTGTTGGTATCGGTGATACTAAAAATGTGCTAACCCCCACGAGGCCAGAAACCGGCAAAACTTCGTAGCTGGATTTCGACTAACCCGGGTGCGCTCTAGAACGCTGCCATGCGACCAAAAAAGAGCCCATTTTGCCGGGAATTTGCTCCACTAACAACGACACCACCTTTAATCACTTCCCTGTGGTTCTCTTTTCGAGAAGCCATTGTAATGACGTCGGCCGGGTTTCCGTCGACGATCAGGAAGTCCGCTGCCATACCCTCGCTAACCCGGCCCTGATCTTCCAATCCAATAAGGTCGGCGCTGTTGGAAGTTGCAAATCGAAGGGCATCAACGGGTTTGATGCCAAGGTCGACCATGAATTCCAGTTCCATGGCGTTCGAACCGTGCTTGTTGAATGGTGTGCCGGCATCCGTGCCCATCGCGATGTTGCCGCCTGCCTTGTAATACATCTGGATCGAGCGTTGATGATGCTCAGACACCCGCTCTGTCTTCTCAATCACATAATCGGGGATGCCATTGCCCTTATTGTCGAGAATGTTGCGCAGGGCCGACACCGTGGGCACTAAATAGGTAGACTGGGCGAGCATCTCTTCGACACAGGTTTCATCCATAAAGATACCGTGTTCGATGGACGTTATGCCGCCCCGCACGGCATTCAGGATGCCGTCCCGGCCTTGGGCATGGGAAGCGGATCGCTTATTGAAGCGGCGGCCTTCGGCGATACCTGCAGCTATTTCCTCGGCCGTGTAATGGGCATCCTCAGGGTTCACGCCTGGGGTCATGACGCCGCCTGTGGCCATGATTTTTATTAGATCGCTGCCTGCATGGATCTGTTCACGAACTGCCTGTACCACTTCGTCGATTCCATCAGCGATGCGGCCAGTGCGATTGCCATGACCGCCCGTCATGCAGATTATTTTTCCTGAGGCGCGAATGGTGGGGCCCACCTGCTGGCCGTCATTCACTGCGTCGCGTACGGCGAATTCAAGATAATCCTTGCCGCCGCAATCCCGGATCGCTGTGATGCCTCCCGCAAGAGTAGCCTGCGCGCGTTCCAGGGCTTTCATGGTGATCTGCCCCGGCAGCAGCTTATCAGCCGCAGTCCCCGGGTCGCCTTCCGCTCCTAGGCATAGATGTACATGGCAGTCAAACAGACCCGGCATCAGGGTGCCACCGGAGGTGTCTATGGTCTCACCCGCAAACCCATCAAATTCGCCCGTTGGAGCCACTTTGATTACCTTGCCGTTCTCGACTACGACAGACTGGCCGTCCAAGATCTCGCCTTCACCTTTGAACAGGAAGCCGCCGGAATAAAGTTGTGTCATCTCATTTAGCCTCAATCTACAGTCAATAATAGCCTGGCGCTTCACGGCCAAGGCCGTCATATAAATTTCCCACCCGAAGGAACCAAACAAATACAGGATCATCGTCTGCCAATAAACGAAATTCGCTGATGGTGCGGGCCCATTGCAAGGCGCCATATACGATGTAATCAGCGTAGTTAGGTTGTTCGCCACCCAGGAACGGCTGGCTTCGGACCGTCAAACGAAGCGGATAAAGGCTAGTACGAAAATCTTCCAAGTGCTCTTCTCGGCCAGCCTGAACGTCTTCTAGGGGCATGCCAAAGATCTTTTCCCGGCTGGTGCGGAGATAGTCGCGGTCATGGTCGCAAACATGATGGTAGATATCCAAGATGACCGACCGGGCGATCCCTGGATGCACTACGGCATTGGTCCAACTGTGTACGAATTTGCACAATGCCTCACCCGCCATCCCACCGAAAAGAGAAGGTCGGTCGGGATATTCGTCCTCTAGATGTTTTGCAATTTTGGTTGAATCGCAAATCACCTGGCCGTTGTTTTCAATGATTGGCACGGTTTTGAATTCGCCACCAGCCACATCCTTGATATCTGTGAATGCGGTGCCGCGATGCTCAAAATCTAAGCCCTTGTGAGCCAGAGCCAACCGGATGCGCCAGCAATAAGGGCTAAAATTGCGTCCATCACGACCCTTCAAGTCATAGAACACGATACCCATCAGGCTATCTCTCTCCCGGGGGCGTCCACAGGGTGCTCATCTGGCGCATCACACGGCGTTCAGATGGATCCCAGGCATCTCGGCGATGCAATGTGCCCAGGGTATCAAACATCACCATATCCCCCACTTGCCATTCGTGGGCGTAGACATAGTCCGGTTTTGTGGAATGTGCTGACAGTTCCTTAAGCAACTCATCGCTCTCATCCTTAGGCATGCCGACAACACGCCGTGTGATGCCGCGGCTGATGTAGAGAATCTCGCGCCCAGTATCCGGATGGTGCAAAATGATTGGATGTTCCGCCTCGGGGATGTCCGGCTGGTCCAGGCCTAAATTCTTGTTGCGTACCCGCTTGGCCTGGAAGCCATCACGAAAGTCCTCACCCCCACTTGGGGCCTCCCGACCACCGGCGGCATAGTTGCGGATACTGTGGTGAGCCCTCAAGGGCCGAAGTCGGTCCACCATAGCCGGGGCCAAGCGGTTAAAGGCGTCATACTGACTACAAAAATATGTTTTAGGCACGTTCCGGGAGGGAAGCTCCACCGCTTCCAGGATGCTTTCTTTTCCGACGGTTGAGACATAGGAATAGTCCGAATGCCATTCCAGGGCATCGGAGGCGCCCGTGCCCTTAGGTACGCCATCCTTATTAACTAGGTTGTTGACCCGCAAAATTTCCGGATTCGACGCGATGTCGCCAAACCATTCTGAACCCTTGACGAGATCTCCAAAAAATTCGGCGAACTTTACCAACTGATCGTCGGTTGGTTGAATATGGCCACGAAAAATTAGCACTGAATGTTCTTGAAGGCTTCGCCGTATGGTGGTGCCATCGTTGGAGCTCAAAGTCTGGCTCGGATCCCAACCATGCACCAGAGCGCCTAAAGGCTCATTTAGTGGCGTCACCTCCAAATCCATCAATCTGCTCCGGCAAATTTTCTGTTTTAAATCGGTTATTGGCACCTCTTGAAGTCCATCTTAGACTGATTTTGGATGCTGCGTCATCCGTGTGTGGTTGGCCTGCCGGGACGGACCAATTGGAGAGTAGAAAACCCTTGATCTGGGCCAAATATTCCGGGTCCTGTTCAGCCCAATCTAGGTCAAGGTCCCCAGCAATCATCGTCACGCTCCCAACTTGCATTGTCCCCTTGGCTAATAGTCCGGTTCATTAGGGCGCGGCGAGGGCCACAATAAGGTCATTCGGTGGCAAATCATCTTGCCCTAACCACCGTTCGGAGTTAAAGCGATCTCATGTCTGTCTTCTTAGCTTGGCGGTTGCTGACGTTTCTGATCACCGTATCTGGTGCGTCGGTGTTTATCTTCCTGTTGCTGGAGGTGCTGCCTGGAGATCCTGCCCTAACCATGCTGGGCGTTGATGCACCGGAGAGCGCAATCAAAGCCATCCGTTTGGAACTAGGATTGGATCGCCCCGCTCTGGTGCGTTACGTGGAATGGATCGTGGGGCTGCTGCAAGGCGAAATGGGGAATTCCTACGTCTACAAGGTGCCTGTCGCTGACTTGATCGGCCAGCGATTGCAGGTCACCTTGCCACTGTCCATCGGCGCCATGCTCGTGGCCACTCTTGTAGCTCTGTCCTTAGGTATATTCGCTGCGACAAACCACAACCGTGTTGGTGATTATGGTGTCATGGGTTTTTCCCAGCTCGGTTTGGCTATCCCTGATTTTTGGTTCGGTATTCTTTTGATTATTTTATTCGCAGTGATTTTTCAGTGGTTGCCCTCGGGTGGGTTTCCCGGCTGGGACGAAGGTATTTGGCGGGGCGTTCGGTCATTGATCCTGCCAATTCTAACTCTGTCCCTGAGTCTAACGGCGGTCATGACGCGGGTAACTCGGTCGTCGGTTCTGGAGGAGGCGCAAGAAGACTATGTGCGCACCGCTCGGGCCAAGGGGTTAAGCCAGCGGGCCGCACTATGGGGACATGTGTTGCGCAACGCCCTAGTTCCGGTTCTCACCATCGGCGGCCTGCTTGTGGCAACCGTGGTTACCGGCACCCTGGTGATTGAAAATGTGTTTGCATTGCCAGGCCTTGGAAAGCTGATCTTTGATGCCATATCCAACCGGGATTTGATGGTAGTGAAGAATTTGGTGCTGCTGTTCGCGGCAATTGTAGTCTTCGTCAACTTCGTGGTCGATATTTTATACGCCCTTGTCGACCCCCGCATTCGTATCCATACCTGAGGTCCGCCGTGGCAAATGTTGATGTAGCAGG
>CAJWZI010000225.1 GCA_913049615.1 uncultured Alphaproteobacteria bacterium
GATGTTTGCACCAAAAACGGCACAGAAACCGCATGCTCCAATATGGGTTGGCGGCGAAACGAAAGCCGCGCGTAGGCGGGCCGGCCGGTTAGGCGACGGCTGGTATCCCGTCGCCAACAATCCCCAACTCCCTCTCGACGCGCCGGATCTTTACGGTGAGGCCTTGGCCCACGTGCACGCAGCGGCTGCACAGGCGGGTCGCAAACCTGACAGCATCACTGGTGCACTGCTTGCCATATATTGCAGTATCGGGTCTGAACTGGAGGGGCGTGATGGTGGACGGCAGACATTCACCGGCAGTGCACAAGCTATAATCGATGATATCGAGCAGTTTCAAGAGCATGGTCTTGAGCATTTTCTAATCGGCGGTGATGGCAGCGACCTGCAAGGAACCACCGACCGCATCGAGCAATTTGCAACAGAGATAATGGCTAATTTTGTTTAGATCGACCGTGGCAAATGTGGGAGAAAAGTTAAAAATGTTGGTGGCGCAGAGTAACCGATTTTAAGATCGCAAAGAATTATTATTGCTACATTACGTCACGAAAAATATGATCAATATCTCCAGATAACAAGGATCGCATAAAATGAAAATTCTAAACTCTTTTGGCCCCAATCCCAGAATGTTACGGATGTTTCTCGCGGAAAAAGGCTTGAAAATGGATATGGTGGAGCATGACATCCTCACCGGTGAAAATCGTGAGTCAGGGTACGTCAAAAAGAACCCCGGCGGCCAAATGCCTGCGCTAGAACTCGATGATGGAACAATTTTAGCCGAGACTGTGGTTATTTGCGATTATCTGGAAGAACTTCACCCGACCCCAGCCCTAATTGGAAGCAATGCCGAAGAAAGAGCGGAAGCTCGTATGTGGAACCGTCGGATTGAGCAAAAAATCACGGAGAACATATACGCCGCATTTAAATACGCGGAAGGCATTGACATGTTCAAAAACAGAGTGCGATGCCTACCGGAAGCGGCAGATGGATTGAAAGCATCGGCCCAAGACGGGCTTGCTTGGCTAGACGAGCAAATTACGGGGAAAACATTCATTTGTGGCGACCGTATTACAATTGCTGATCTGGTTCTTTATTGCTGCACGAATTTTTCGGCAGGTGTCGGTCAAACAATTGACGCCTCTCTCGATAACGTTAACGCCTGGTTCAACCGGATTGACCAACGGCCGAGCGCAAAATCTAGTCTACATCCAGCCGCCGAAAAAACAGGCATGAAGGGTTAGCTTATTGGAAAAATAATTTTGGATGACTAAACTTAATGCATAGCAGAGCGCCTGGTTTACATTGATTTGATGCGAGGCGGTTTGGCATTGGCGGTGTAGCTTGTTAAACCACGCGCCTCCAAAGCTCGAAGGCTATCTGATACGTTAGAACATATAGTCGGGTTTAATGACACCGTTGTGTGACCGAAGGAGATATTGAGATGCAGCGTTCTTTGCGGCTACGACAATTGATGGAAGAAGGCGTCGTGATAGCACCCGGCGTGTATAATGCCTTATTTGCCAAGGCAGTCGAAAAGACTGGCTTCGATGCCATTTATATTACCGGCTTCGGAACTGCAGCACGGTACGGCTATCCGGATGTAGGCCTCATTACCCAGACGGAGATGGTACAAAACCTGCGCCACATCTGCCGCGCCACGTCCATTCCGGTGATTGCCGACGCCGATACCGGCTACGGCAATATCATCAATGTCCGGCGCACGGTCCGCGAATACGAACGCACAGGAGTTGCCGGTTTCCACCTCGAGGACCAAGTCTTCCCCAAAAAATGTGGCTTCATGGAGGGCAAGGCAGTAATTCCCCTCGATGAGCATGTGCAGAAGATACGTGCCGCGCTCGATGCGCGCCGCGACCCAGATACCGTGATCATTGCCCGTACCGATGCCCTGGCACCGAACGGCTGGGAGGATGCCCTGGCTCGCGCCCGAGCCTACCGCGAGGCTGGCGCCGACCTGGTATTTGTCGATGGCATCCGCACCCTGGACGAACTAGAGATCTACAGCCGGGAACTGGCCCAGAAAGGTATTCCCTGTCTCTATAACGGCGGCCTGGTCACAGCTAAGACCGCTGAGGACATGGGCTTTAAAATCCAGATCCTGGCCGGCCTGGCCCTTGGAGCCGTATTCAAGAGTGCTACGGCGGCGATGCAAGAGTTGAACAGCAGCGGATCCACTCGGCAGACCATGGCACAATTCGGTTCGCAGCCTGCGGACGACAATGTAAACGATATTCTCGGTGTGCCGGAGATCTACGAACTGGAACAGCGTTACGATGTAGCCTCCGAAGGCGAGGCAGCACAATGAGTAGCCCGGGAGCTCGTTTACGGCAGAACATGACCGGCGACATGGTCCTGGCGCCCTTCGTATATGACGGCTTCACCGCCATGATCGCCGAAGGCCAAGGAGCCCAGGCAGTCTACATGACCGGCCATGGGACCTCAGCCCAGATTGGACTGCCTGATGTGGGCTTGACCAGCATGGCAGAGATGGTTGCCAACCTCGGCTATATCACCGAGGGGGTCGAAGTGCCGGTAATAGCCGATGCCGATACCGGTTATGGAAACGCCATCAACGTCCAACGCACAGTGCGAGAATACGAAAACGCCGGTGCAGCTGCTATGCATCTAGAGGACCAGGTATTCCCAAAACGCTGTGGGTTCTTCGAGGGCAAGCAATGCGTGCCCATGGCCGAACATGTGCAAAAGATACGCGCCGCCCTGGATGCCCGATCCGAACCTGACCTGGTTATCATTGCACGCACAGATGCAGTGGCACCGAACGGTTGGGACGACGCAATCCGCCGGGCTGAGGCATACCGTTCCGCTGGTGCAGACTTGGTTTTTGTTGATGGCATCAAGACGGTAGACGACATGGATATTTATACTACCCGTCTAGTAGAACAAGGCCTGCCGTGCCTGTACAATGGCGAATTATTGCCTGTACCGGAAGTAGCAAAGCGCGGTTTTAAGGTCATGATAACCGGCGGTGGCCACGCATTGTCTTACGCTGCGGTCCGGCAAGCTCTGCTTGACCTTAAACAGGGTGGCGGCGAGGGCCGGGATCTGGAGCAGTTTAACACGATCACCAGCCTGCTGGGCCTGCCTGAAATCTACGAACTGGAAAAACGCTATGCCAGCAACTGACGGGCTGGATTTGAAAAATCAAGGGAGCGCGCCATGGGCCTGACCATCGCAGAGAAGATTCTTGCCGCACATGCAGGTGCGGATCATGTTACGCCTGGGCAATATTTGTGGTGCAAGGTGGATGCCACCAGTGGGCACCGACTGGCCGACCTTGAGGCGCTGGGCGTTGATCAGGTTTGGGACCCGGAAAAGGTATTTTTGGTCGACGACCACCAAGCACCACCGCCTACTATCGCCGCAGCTAACAACGTTAAAGAACTTCGCCGTCTAATCAAGAAATACGGCATCACCAACTATTTCGAATACGGCCGTGGCGGCATCCTTCATCAGGTGTTCGCTGAGAATGGCATGTACGCACCCGGTGATTTGGTTGCACAAGTCGATTCTCACTCCACTGCAGGGGGCGTGTTCAACGCCTGCGTCACTAACGCCAATCTTGACTCGGTACACGTTCTGGCCTTTGGCGAGCTATGGTTTCGGGTACCCGAGTCGGTGCGGGTTATTTTAAATGGTACTTTGCCGGCCTGGTGTGTCGGTAAGGATGTGATCCTCAAAGTTGCAAGTGAGTTAGGCACCGACTTCGGCCTTTACAAATCCGTGGAATATGTTGGGCCGGTAGCGAGCCAGATGAGCCTAGCGCAACGCTGGACGGTGTCTAACATGGGCGTCGAGGTCGGTGCCAAGTTCGCCATCTTCGAGGCTGACGAAAAAACCGACGCCTTCCTAGCCGACCGGGTGAAACGACCCTACGAACACATTACGGCGGATTCGGACGCCAGCTATGAAGCCGAGTACGAATTCGATCTGAGCGACCTAACACCAATGGTGGCAAGGCCTGGAGATCCCGGCAACGGTGTTTCCATCGAAAGCGTTAAGGGGGAGCGGGTCAAAGTCGATCAGGCTTTCCTGGGCTCGTGCACCAACGCACGCCTGGAGGACCTGGAAGTCGCTGCTCGAATCCTCAAGGGCAAACAAGTCCACCCTGACGTGCGCATGTTGGTAAGCCCCTCATCCCAGGAGGTATTTGGCGAGGCCCTGAAGGCTGGATATCTTGAAACCCTGGTTGAAGCCGGGGCCCTGGTAGAACATTC
>CAJWZI010000226.1 GCA_913049615.1 uncultured Alphaproteobacteria bacterium
TTGGCCTTCCATGCCCGCCCGTTTGTCCTTGCGCCGGTCCGAGGCTTCCAGTTTTACTTGTTCTATTTTGATTTTGGTTTTCTCGTAACTTTCGGGTTGAGTTTCCCAGGCGGTGCGGAAATCCAGGTTGCCATCATGAGCGCAGATGGGCGCCTCGCTTCGATCTCGCGGATCCTCGCGGTTGGCACAGCCAAATTTAGCGGTGCAGACGTCCTTGGCTGTGCGATAGGGACAACGCCCCTGCCCTTTCATCTGATTCTGGGCATTTTCCAGAATATCGCTAAAAATTCCGGTAATTTTGTCGAGGCGTTGCTGATAGTCTTTTTTTGAAGAGCCTGGCATGGGTATTTTGGTTGGAGACGGCTAGGCCGCCGCGATCAGTTCCTTGGCAACGGCAACGCAGCTCAGGGCATCAGCGCCGTAACCATCGGCACCCATATCATCAGAAAACTCCTGGGTCACGGGCGCGCCGCCGACCATAATCTGTACCTCGTCGCGCAAATCGGCATCGATAAAAGCCTCGATGGTCCGTCCCATATTGGGCATGGTGGTAGTCAGCAAGGCAGACATGCCCAAGACCTTGGCTCCGCTTTCCTCCACTGCATCAATAAAAGTGTCTTCGGCCACGTCCACACCTAGATCGATGACATCAAAGCCGGATCCACGCAGCATCATGATGCACAGGTTCTTTCCGATGTCGTGCAGATCGCCCTTCACCGTGCCCATTATAACTGTGCCCTGCTTTTCCACGCCGGAGGCAGAGAGGATTGGATCGATATGCGCCATGCCAGCACGCATGGCCCGGGCGCAGCTGAGTACTTCCGGCACGAAAACGAAATTCTCCCGGAATTTTATACCGACGATACCCATGCCGCCGATCAGGCCATCATCCATAATCTCGATGGCGTCGACACCTTCCGTAAGGGCCGTCTCCGTCAATTCATCCACGCCACCATTGTCGCCCTCGATTATCGCCGCCGCGATCTCCTGCAGGCGCGGTTTAGCTTGGCTAAAAAGTTGTACGAAACGTTCGATTTCATCGGGCCGTTCGAGATATTCTTCAATCTCATCGATCAATGTTTGGTTCTGAATGTCGGTTAATTCCGCCATGAATACTCTACCGTTTTGTCAATATTTTGTATGACTCAGTGCTGCGCATGCCATTCATGCACGGCCTCGGGAATGGCCCGCAGGTTGGCGATGGAGGTTTGCAGGGGAATAGCGCATTCGGGCCCGATCATATGCACGCCGGCGTCCAAATTGGCAAAGACTTCGGCCTTAACGTCATCGGGGTTTTTGGCGAACAGTGTTTCCGGATTGTTGATGTTGCCCACCAAGGCAATTCGGCCCTCCACCTTCTCCATGCTTTCTGCCGCACCGTTTTTGGAGTCGTAGTGGAAGGCGGCCATGCCGGTTTCTGCAATAAAGCCCATGCGATCCACGGTGCGACCGCAAATATGCAGGATCAAGGGACAGGCAATGGCCTTGGCGAACTCAATATGTAGATCTTTCAGATAGCGGTGGTAATACTCGCCGCTGACAAGATCGCCTGTGGCGTGATCCGGTAGCGTCAGAGCATCGACGCCCGCTTCGATCTGGGCCCGACCAAAATCGATGGTGGCCTTTTTCAGTTTTTCGAGAATCTTCTTGGTGGCTTCGGGATCATCTAGGGACAGTAGCAAGAAGGGCTCTACGCCAAAACAGTGATAAGCCAAGGACCAGGGCCCCATGGTCTTGCCGATAATGGCCACATCGGGTCCCAAATCTTCACGTAACAGCTTGATGGCATCCAGCACGCATTTCGTGTCGGGGTGGTCGATTAGATCATTGGGCACGTAAATATCATCGGGATGTTCCCAGATCGGCTCAGACATCCGCACGGTAGGCCAATTATCCTTGCCCTCCCATTGCATCTTGCAGCCCAACGCCGATGATTCCTGGATGATGGAAAATACCGGCATGACGGTGTCAAAGCCTAGAATTGTATGCGCCGTTGCGGCCAGGCGCGCCATGGGTTCCGCTTCGCGGTTGGCATCGGGAAAGGGCGCATTGACTAAATCCATCAACTCCACCGTGGCCACCGAAGTGGGATTGCAAATCGGTGTACGGTCCACTTGTTCGCCGTGTAGAGCCGCCAATACCCGTTCCCGGCTGGTCATTGATTGCGCCATGTCCCTCCCCTATTTCTGACTGCCGGGCGCCAGGAGAACGCCCTTGGCTGCATTCATTTCGAATTCCCGCATCACCGCGCGCACATTAGGCGCTGATTGCAACAACAGGCCGACTAAGGCGTGGTGATCATGGCCGCAGGCAAAGCAAAACTGCTCTCCTACTACTTCATCCGTCTCTACATCGGCCAGTTTGATCATGGCATTCCTCAGGGCCATCAATCGCCCACCACTGTCGCCGTCAGCTGAAAGAATATAGGCGCCGGCGCCCCGAGCCTCTGCCGTGACCGTCAATTCA
Organism: uncultured Alphaproteobacteria bacterium; assembly: GCA_913049615.1. The sequence goes on from CAJWZI010000226.1 coordinate 2,467, forward strand.
GATTTCTTGTCCCATAAAGAAAGCGGTAATTGCTGCGCTGCCGCGTCCGGCTTCGCCTTGCAGGCCTGCAGGAAAAGGCGCCTTACCGCGACCAGATGTTGGGTCCCGCAGGGAAACCGCAGACGGTCCTCACCCGCCGTCTCCATACCGCCCAGGGTCTGCATCCCGTCCAGGATAAACGCGATGCGCGCCTTTATGCCATCGTAGGAGGAAAAGCTCCGTACAAGGAAACACCAGCCATCCGCATTTTCTTGGGCATAAAGGGCGATGGAGACGTCGCGAAAATACTTATCCGTCGATACCAGTTCGACCCGCATTCCCAGACCGGCAAATGGATCTTCCATGACGTTACTTTCATCTCACAGCTTGACCTAGAAAGGCACAAAGGATCAATATAGGCCAGCTGGTCAGACCAATTTTAGAAAGCTATCGGAAAACTGTAAAGTGAAAGCTGGAATTATTTTTGTTCCATGAGCGAAATTACGGAAGTTGAAAATCCTTACCGCCAAATTAATCGGGCCACGGTAAGTGACGCCATCGTCGATCAGTTGCGCGGCCTGGTTGCCCAAGGGGTCTTGAAGCCGGGTGACCGCCTGCCCTCGGAGCGGGAATTATGTAAACGATTTGGGGTCGGCCGGACATCCGTGCGGGAAGCTCTTAAACCATTGATTACAATGGGATTATTAGAGGGTCGCATGGGCAGTGGCACATTTGTTGCAGCCGAAACAGGACAGTTTCAAAAGTCACTACAATGGGGTCTGCTAAGCGACCTGCAAAGCCGGGACGATCTGGTAGAAACCCGCCATATGCTAGAGACAAATGCGGCTTACTGGGCTGCCGAACGCGCGGGGGAAGAAAACCTTGCCGTGATCAGAGTGACGCTGAACGGTATGGAGGAAAACCTCGGACATCCTACAATTTTCCAAAAATTTGACGCCGATTTTCATTTCGAAATTGCCCGGGCGGCGCAAAATAGGATGCTTTATCGACTGATCAACGTAATTCGGGGCCAAATTCAGACCTGGATTGGAGAACGTTTGGCGCTTACCCCCGATCGCTCAGAAATCCTCGCGCGCACCTCATTGGCACAGCATCGAAAAATATTCGCCGCCATAGAAGCTAAAGATGGACCTGCCGCCCGTGCGGCCATGGATCGGCATATTCAAACGGCGACCCAGGATCTGGCTAAATAGGCTGCGTCGCTTCATCCAACCATTCACGGGTAGGATCATCCAATTGCGGTGACAGGGTATCAAAAACTCTTTGGTGATAGGTATTTAACCAGGTTTTCTCAGCCTGGCACAGTAGCCCAATTGCGATGACAGTGCGGTCGATTGGCGCAAGCGTCAGGGTTTCAAATTCCAACATAGTGCGCTCCGCCCCAGGGATCTCGGACTGGCGCACTACCAGCAGATTTTCGATGCGGATGCCGTAGGCACCGGTTTTGTAATATCCAGGCTCATTGGAGACCACCATACCAGGCCGTAGATCCTGTGTTTGCTGCCGCTTGGAAATGGAGTGTGGGCCCTCGTGCACGTTTAAATAGCTACCCACGCCGTGTCCCGTGCCATGGTCGAAATCCAGACCGACTTGCCAAAGAGCGTGGCGGGCCAAAACATCTAGTTGTGCTCCAGTGGTGCCTTCTGGGAAGCGGGTCGTGGCGATGGCGATATGACCTTTCAGAACTCGGGTGAAGTGTTCCTGCATCTCGGCACTCGGTTTTCCAATAGCAACGGTACGGGTAACATCAGTTGTGCCGTCAAAATATTGCGCTCCGGAAT
>CAJWZI010000227.1 GCA_913049615.1 uncultured Alphaproteobacteria bacterium
GCGCCGCCGCTCAATATCACTTCCCGGCTGGGCCACACCTCCATCGCCCGGCCACCGCGGCCACCCTTGGTGTAGGCCACCCCAACCGCGCGACCGCCATTCATCAGGATTTGCGTGGCATGAACATTGGTCCAAACCGTCAGATTAGGGCGGGATTTCGCTGGTTTCAGAAAAGCTCGCGCGGTACTAACCCGGCGGCGGCGGTAGGCGGTGCGTTGGACATAGGAGATACCCTCCTGCACGGCGCCGTTGTAATCGGCGTTGCGGGGAATACCAATCTGCCCCGCGCCTTCCATGAAGGCCTCGCACAGGGGATGGTTGTAATTCAAATCAGTGACCTTCAGAGGACCTTCGCCGCCGCGGAATTTATCCTCCGCAGGAGCGCCAATTTTCTCCTCACAACGACGGAAATAGGGTAACACATCGGCATAACCCCATCCCTGGTTGCCGCGCTGTGACCAGTTGTTGAAGTCCATGCGCTGACCACGGTTGTAGATATGCCCATTGATGGAAGAGGAGCCTCCAAGCGTCTTGCCCCGCGGTACATCGATAATTCGCCCTCCGGTCCAATGGCTTGGTTCCGCCCGATACATCCAATTCACATTGGGATTTGTCAGGGTTTTGATGAAGCCGGCGGGAATATGAATGTAGGGATGCCAATCGGTAGGTCCTGCTTCCAATAGGCAGACAGAATATTTACCATCAGCCGTCAGCCGGTTCGCCAAAATACACCCAGCGGAGCCGGCGCCGATAATTACATAGTCAAACTTATCAGCCACAAGGCCACCTATTTTCCCGGCCACATGCGAGGCCAATGCCTATTCATCCTTATAGCTTACGTATTGTCCCCGAATTTGCGCAACAAATTAGTGCGCGAAAACTTAACATCCGCACAAAGCAGATAATCACGATTTGGTGCTATGAATTGCCTAGGAAGGTTCGGCCTTAACCCCCGCCTGATCCTCGTGAAACTGGGCTTCCGCCCAGGCAGCCCTGGCAAACCCCAACGGACCGGCGATTGATTTCCAGTTGGGCACAAGAACTTACCGTGCACATCCGGCGTTGGTAAGGACTAATGAAGTCAAATCAAACATCATGAACGTCCAAAACACCTGGGATGGCCTTCAAGGCACCGCGGACGTGCGGAGTGATGGCGAAGCCGCCGGGCAGGGTTACTTCCACTTCCCGGCCAATATCCTTCACTTCGAGAAGAAACGTCACCTGACCGCGACCTTTGTTCTGGTCGTTCAACAGACTGTAAAGATTTTCGAGCGGCGCGGAATCACTCAGGAATACCCTTATTCCGGCGGCAACGTTCAGGCTGGCTTGTTCAATATCGACGATTTTTGAGGCGACCATCCGCCGACGCTCGCCGTCGTAGCGCACGTCCACCGTCATGACGATGGAACTGCCCTTGATTAGGAATTCCCGACTGTCCGCTAGATCATCGCCGAACAGGGTGACTTCGAATGTTCCGGTCTTATCTGATACCTGGAGGAAGGCATACGGATTGCCCTTGGCGCTTTTGCGCTCGCTCATCTCCTCGATGGTAACAGCAATGCAAAACTGCTGGCCACCCTGATCAGCACGGAATTCCATTTCCGCGTAGTTGACCATTGATTTCCGGGCCAGCAAGGACGGGTAGGATTCCAGGGGGTGGGCCGAGAGATAAAATCCGATCGCCTCTGCTTCATTGGCCAGCTTGTCCAATTGCAGCCACTCGGTCACCACCGGCAGAGGCGGCGTCAAGGCCTCATCTACCGCGTCGTCACCGCCAAAAAATCCAAGTTGATTGGAACCGCGTTCGTCTGCTGCACGGCCTGCAACCCGCAGCATGATCTCCGCTGCCGCTAGCATCTGCGCCCGATTTTGGTTCAGGCCATCAAATGCACCGGCACGGGCTAAATTCTCCACCTGGCGCTTGTTCACTTGACGCGGATCCAGGCGGTTCGCAAAATCCCAAATGGTCTTGTAGGGACCGTTTTCCTCGCGCTCAGCGACCACCGCCGCCATGGCTTCTCGGCCAACATTCTTGATCGCCGCCAGGGCATAGTGGATGCCGTCGGCGCCGTCTTCCCCAATCCCCCGTGCAACAGTGAAGGCAACGCCGGAAGAGTTCAGATCGGGTGGCAGCAGCGGGATGTCCATGCGCCCCACCTCTTGTTTAAAAAGGTTCAGCTTGTCCGTATTGGTCAAATCAAGCGACATTGTTGCAGCCATAAATTCGACCGGATGGTTAGCCTTCAAGTAGGCCGTCTGATAGGCAATTAGCGCGTAAGCGGCGGCATGACTTTTGTTGAAGCCATATCCCGCGAACTTGGCCACTAGATCGAAGACATATTCAGCTCGGTCCCCATCAATGCCTTTAGCCACGGCACCCTGAACAAAACGGTCGCGCTGGGCGGCCATTTCCGCCTTTATTTTCTTACCCATGGCCCTCCGCAATAAATCCGCATCGCCTAGGGAATATCCAGCCATCACCTGGGCAATCTGCATCACCTGTTCCTGATAAACGATGACCCCGTAAGTCGGCTTCAGGATCTCTTCCAAGCTTGGGTGCAGATAGTCCAGTGGTTCGGCCCCGGATTTCCGGTTGCAGAACAGAGGGATATTATCCATGGGACCGGGCCGGTAAAGGGCTACCACGGCAATAATGTCCTCGAAACAGTCGGGGCGCATCTGTCGCAACATATCCCGCATGCCCGAACCTTCCAACTGGAATACACCCACCGTTTCTCCCCGTGCGGTCAGCTCGAATACCGCAGGATCGTCAAGGGGAATGCGGCCCAGGTCAAATTTGGGATCTGTCTGATGGATCATCTCCACCGCCCGGTCCAAAACCGTCAGCGTTTTCAATCCCAGGAAATCAAACTTTACCAGTCCCGCCGGCTCGACCCATTTCATATTGAACTGGGTCACTGGCATATCTGAATTCGGGTCGCGGTAGAGAGGAACCAGTTGCTCTAATGGCCGGTCCCCGATGACGACGCCGGCGGCATGGGTCGAGGCGTGGCGGTATAACCCCTCCAGCTTGATTGCGACGTCGAAAAGGCGGTTCACACCGGGTTCTTCCGCCATCACTTGTTTGATGCGTGGCTCAGCCTTCAAAGCTTCGGGGAGGGTGATAGGATTGGCCGGGTTGTTAGGGACCATCTTGCACAATCGATCCACCAAGCCAAAAGGCATCTCCAACACCCGGCCCACATCGCGCAGCGCAGCGCGGGCTTGCAGTTTTCCGAATGTAATGATCTGCGCCACTTGATCTTGGCCATATTTGCCCTGAACATAGCGGATTACTTCGTCCCGGCGGTCCTGGCAAAAGTCGATGTCAAAATCCGGCATGGAGACTCGACCCGGATTGAGAAACCGTTCGAACAACAGACCGAAGCGCAAAGGGTCCAAGTCTGTGATCTTCAAAGCCCAGGCAACCACCGAACCCGCTCCCGAACCGCGACCAGGGCCTACAGGTATATTCCTGCTCTTGGCCCATTGGATGAAATCAGCAACAATCAGGAAATATCCGGCAAAACCCATGTCTATAATTACGCCCAATTCAAATTCGAGACGTTCGAAATAGGTCGCCGCCTGGTCAGAACCAATCTCCATTTTCTGGGCATGCATGCGGTCTTCAAGACCCGTCCGGGCATCCTCCCGTAACACAGTCGTTGCTTCACCGCCTTCATCAAATTTGGGCAGGATTGGGTCCCGAAGTGGTACACGGTAGGCACACCTACGGGCAATCACTAAAGTGTTGTCCAAGCTCTCTGGTATGTCCGCGAAAAGATCGCGCATTTCTAGTGACGAACGAAAATAGTGTTGTGCAGTCAGACGGCGTCGGTCGGCTTGGCTGACAGTTTGTTTTTGCGCGATGCAAAGCAAAGCGTCATGAGCCTCGTGCATATTCGTATCAGTGAAATACACATCATTGGTGGCGACCAAGGGTAAATCAAATTCGTAGGCCAAATCGATCATGGCGTTTTCACAGGCAGCCTGTTCCGGCAGGCCATGGCGTTGCAATTCCACGTAAAACCGGCCGCCGAAAATAGTGTTCAATTCGGTCAGTAAATCACGTGCCCGGTCGTCCTGGCCGGCGCGCAGGGCTTTCCCCAATGGCCCGTCTGCGCCACCGCTCAGACAGATTAAGCCGTCACCCCATTGCCGTAAATCAGCCATTCCGATCCGCGGCGTCTCGCCCCCATCAGTTTGCAAATAGGCTTTGGACGATAGCCGCGAGAGATTTTT
>CAJWZI010000228.1 GCA_913049615.1 uncultured Alphaproteobacteria bacterium
CTTTGAGGTGATTAAATCGACCGTCTCTGCGGCTGAGGTAACGTTTCGATCCACGCAACAAACTTTGGCACCCTCGGCCGCGAACAGTATTGCCGCGGCCCGACCGTTGCCGATCGCTTCACTGTCACCGGGGCCCTGACCAGCACCCATAACTATTGCGATTTTGTCCTTCAGGCGCATCTGCTCCCCTTAAAAATTTGCACTAACTGGGCCGCACTTCCTTGCCTAGTTCTCCGGGTTGGCAGAGAAGTCCGTTAGTTTTGTGCTAAAACTAACGGCTGGCTCTAATCTGTCCGCTTCACTAGCAAGATCTAAGCTGACCAGAGGTGGTGGGTCATTACCCCGACCCGTTTTTCGATTTCCTCAGCTGCATCCAAGATCATATCCTCACGAAAGCGGCGACCAATAATCTGTACGCCGACGGGAAGACCATCGTTGTAGTTGGCGGGTACGATGCCGGCTGGCAGGCCTAAGAAGTTCATGGCGTAACTATATAAGGCGCTGCCTAGTACCTCCTTTACACCCTCCATGCCCTGCGCATCACGGTCCCAGGCAAAAATCGGCTGCGGAAGGAAAGGGGTTAGCATTAACGGATAATCCTGCAGGAACAAACTCCAGGCACGTGAGAACCGATTACGATCTGCCAGAGCCCGGATCAAGTCATCTCCCTCGAATGGTTTGAAATATTCAAAATAGTCGTCGAAGATTTGATTTATCGTATCGCTGCCATGTTCGCGTACATCCGGATGCATCAGGACTTTTGCCTCGCCAAACATGCAGCGAGCGCCAGCGATAGCCGCTTCCTCCAGCAAAGGCGGTTCGGCTTCCTCAACGACATAGCCGGCGTCTATCAACGCCTCTCGGGCAGTATCGAGCGCCGCTTCGACAGAGGGGTGTAGTTCAAAGCCAAAGGTATTCTTGGTGAAGGCGACTTTGATCGGCATATCCAACTGCGCCCCTTCGAAGGGCATTTCGACCATCCAGGGATCGTGTGCGTCGTAACGGATTAACTCTCGAGTGGCGAGGCGTACGTCCCTGATTTCGCGGGCCATCACACCCTGAACGGACATGATCTGGGCCAACATGCCCCGTTCGACTGCGGCGGAAGGGTTGTAGGCTGGGATGCGGCCGAGCCCGGGTTTTACTGTGCTGATGCCACAGGCGTAACTAGGAAATCTTAGAGAACCGCCGATGTCATTGCCGTGGCCAATAGGACTAATACCTGCTGCCACTGCTGCTGAAGACCCGCCTGACGATCCGCCAGGAGAAGCCTCATCATTCCATGGGTTATATGTGCGGCCGTGTATTTCATTAGCCGTGGTGCCGCGAAAGGAGAATTCAGGTGTGTTGGTTCGTCCGATGACGATAGCACCCGCCGCCTTCAAGTTTTTCACCACTGGAGCATCATCCGGGGCGATTACGTCTCGGAAGGCGGTGACGCCATTCGTTGTAGCATGACCTTGCTGGTCAACATTCACCTTGATGGTGACTGGCACGCCATGCAAAGACCCCAAGGGGTCTCGTTTGGCTAAAATTTCGTCATGGTGAGCGGCTTCGGTCAGTGCCTGTTCGCTTAGGTCTTCGACCACTGCGTTGATTTTGGGGTTCATTTCTTGCATACGCTCGACGGCACTGCCGACAGCCTCGGAGGCACTGATTTTCTTTTCAGCGATCGCTTCCGCTAAGTCGCTGGCACTCCACTGCCAAAGGGGGCTGGTTTCGGTTAAATTTGTTGTCATAGTTATACCTCCAAAGCTATGCCGTCGCGGCCGGGATCGGCTCCGCCGTCCCAGCGACGACCGCGATCACCGCCCGCCATGCGTATGCCATGTACGCCGGCGAAGACGTAACTGAATGGGTTACGTACAATAGGATAGCCGCGATCTTCGAGTTCCCGGGTTACGAAACGGGGGATACGGTTAGAGACGTCGATGGCGTTAGAATTTGCGGTGAAACGTGGCGCGGCAACGCCTTCTAGCATGGTCATGTCAAAATCAATGACATTCAAGATTGCTTGCAAGACACCCATCGTGATGAAGGTGCCCCCTGGTGCGCCGACGGCGATATAGGGATCCTCACCCTTGAATACAATGGTCGGACACATGGCGGTGAAGCGCCGCTTGCCTGGTCCGATGGAGTGAGGCATGTCAGGGCGTGGGTCGAAGGCGCCCATGCAGCCGTTGTACATAAAACCCATGCCTTGGCTCACAACGCCAGATGGCATGCCTAGGGAATGGGTCATGGAGACACAATTACCATCCTCGTCCACCACGGTGACGTGGGTGGTGTCTTTAGCTTCTTCGGGGTCTCCGAAGCGGATCACGTCAGCCTTTTCGCCATTCTTGATGCGTTTGGCGCATTCCGCGGCGTGATGTCGGCTAATAAAGTCTTCAATGGGTACATCGTCGAAAGCCGGATCGCCCATCTTGTTGTCTTTGTCGATGGTGGCATATTTCATGGCCTCGGCCACAATTGCGATGTAATCAGCGCTATTATGGGTCATGGAGCCTAGATCAAAATGCTCCAGAATATTGAGCATTTCCAGCATCATCACGCCGCCGCCCGGAGGATGGCCGCAGGACACCTTATGACCGCGGTATTCGCTCCAAATGGGTTCGGTGTGTACCGTCTTGTAATTCTTTAGATCGTCCAGGCTGATCAGACCCCCGTGAGCGTCCATATCGGCCACGATCTCTTCGGCGAGGTCGCCTGAATAAAAGATCTCTGCGCCACCGTCTCGAATACGCTCCAATGTGAGTTTCATATCGGGGTTTTTCACCCTCACACCTACAGGATAGGTATTGCCATCTGCGTCGCAATAGATCTGTCTCGACGCTGGGAACTCGCGCAGTTTGTCCGCTGCGGACATGCGTCCCATGACGTTGGCGGCACTCCAAAATTCGTCCACATGGGGCCGGATCACAAAGCCATCCTCTGCATGGTCAATTGCAGGTTGAATAATATCTTTCCAATCGAACGTGCCGTAATCCGTTACGGCCTCCGCGTAGGCTTTGAGACTGCCGGGTGTCATAATGGCCTCGTAGCCGCATTCATTAGCCCGGTTATGAAGAATGAAGCCAAAACCATCGCGCGCCTGGGCCTTAATCTGATTTTCCCACATTGTCTCGGTCGCTGCTCCTGGTGCTGTGGTATGAAAATCAATGAAGCCGTGATGGCCGGCCTTGGGCAGGTACAATTGCACGGTGCCGAACCCGGCGATGCCGCACATCATGGGGTCCACCACCGTTTGCACCAGGGCACAGGTGATGGCTGCATCCACGGCATTACCGCCTCGGCGGAGGGCCATGACGCCGGCTTCTACTGCTTCTGGTTGGGGGGCGCACACCATGCCTTTTGTCATTATTGTTTGCTCCGTCTATCGTTCTGGGATCAAACCCCGGGGACTAAATCGTAATACCAATAGCAGTATAAGGCCCATGGTCATAAGGCGCATATGCGCGGCGCTGTCCAAAAGATGCTTACGTAGTTCGTTGTCCTCGGCCATGCCTGCGGTCAGGACATCTATTAGCCACAGGCCCATGGGCTCCGCCTCCACCCAGAAAAACCAGATGATAAAACCCCCCAGCACGGCGCCCCAGTTGTTGCCTGAGCCGCCGACGATGACCATGACCCAGATAAGGAAGGTAAATCGAAGAGGCTGGTAGGAGGCAGGGGTAAACTGGCCATCAAGGGTGGTGAGCATTGCGCCGGCGATACCAATCACGGCGGAACCAAGGACGAAAACCTGTAAATGACGTCCCGTCACGTCCTTTCCCATGGCTTCCGCTGAAATTTCGTTATCGCGAATGGCCCGCATCATTCGGCCCCAAGGAGAGTTCAGGGCCCGCTCGGACAACCACAAAACGGCAAGTAATACAATTCCGAACAACCCTGCATAACAAAGCTTCACGAAGATGGAGGAGAATTCGATGGGTGTGGCGCCCAGGACATTGGCCCAGTCCTGAAACCATGGGGATTGTTGTAGATCAACCTCGTACGGTACGGGCCGGGGCAGGCCAGAGACATTCTTGACACCGCGGGTTAGCCAATCCTCATTCTTCAAAATGGCAACGATGATTTCTGAAATGCCAAGAGTGGCTATAGCCAAATAATCGGAGCGCAGGCCCAGGGCGATCTTGCCCACGACCCAGGCCGCTCCAGCAGCTAGGATGCCGCCAGCGATCCAGGAAAATAATATTGGTAGACCGACACCGCCAA
>CAJWZI010000229.1 GCA_913049615.1 uncultured Alphaproteobacteria bacterium
ACCCCCAGCCGCGACGGTTTGATTGTTTCCCCCGCCGATGGGGCCGTGCAATCCATAGAGATGGCTGTGCCGCCCGCCGAACTGGGCATGGGCGATGTCCGCCGCCAACGGATCGCAATCTTCATGAATATCTTTAATGTGCATGTGAACAGAATTCCCGTGGGCGGCGAGATTACGGCCGTTAATTATCGTCCCGGAAGATTCCTGAATGCCTCTTTGGACAAGGCCTCCACCGATAACGAACGCCAGGCAGTGCGCATGACCACATCCGGTGGCCAGGAAGTAGCCTTTGTGCAGATCGCTGGCCTAGTGGCGCGTCGTATTGTCTGCGGCTTGTATGAAGGGCAGCATGTTCGGGCGGGCGAGCGGTTCGGGCTTATCCGATTTGGCAGCCGTGTTGATGTTTATCTGGATGACGGCATGGCGCCCCTCGTGGCGGTCGGCCAGAGGGCGGTTGCAGGTGAAACCATATTGGCGGATTATAACAGCGATGAACCGCGGCGGCGGGGAGAAATTCGATGAGTCTGCGGCGGCGTAATCGGCGGCTTCGGGAATTGCCAGTCAACAGTCTTATCCCGAATATCCTGACGGTCTTAGCTTTATGTGCCGGCATGTCGGCCATTCGTTTTGCCATGCAGGAGAGGTGGGAGCTAGCGGTCGCTGCCATTATCGTCGCAGGTATTCTGGATGGTCTTGATGGCCGCATGGCACGCCTGTTAAAGGGCGCGACGAAATTTGGCGCCGAACTGGATTCTCTATCGGATTTCATAGCTTTCGGGGTGGCACCGGCCCTGGTGGTCTTTATGTGGAGTACCGAAGCCCTAGGCGGAGTGGGCTGGGCTGCTGGATTGGCCTACAGCACCTGTTGCGCGTTGCGTTTGGCCCGTTTCAACACTGCCTTGGAGGACCCCGACCGGCCGGCTTGGGCCAACTTTTTTTTTACTGGCATGGCCGCGCCGGCTGGCGCCTACACGGCTTTATTGCCACTGACCGTCAGTTTTCAGATTGGCGATGGTTTTCTGCGGGAACCGGCACTCATGGCTCTGTGGCTCTTGGCAGTGGCTTTCATGATGATCAGCCGTATTCCCACCTATTCCTTCAAACGGGTTCGGGTGAAGCGAGAGATGGTCTTGCCGGTACTTGTTGTCGTTGGCATTGTAGCGGCGGTCTTGGCCAGTTATCCCTGGTTTGTCTTGTCTATTCTAGGAGTGTTGTATCTGGGGTCTATCCCCTTCAGTTATCGCGCCCAGCAGCGGTTTGCCGAGATGCAGCCGGCAGTCGAAGAGACAGGCGGTCAAGTCAGCGATAAAACCACCGGCATCTCTAGCGAACCTGGCAACAAGGAGAGACTTTGAGGTTCAAGGCCAGCCAGCTCCTGGAACACTGACCTCGAGGGTTTCAATTCGCCCTGACCGTAGTTCCGCCGTGTCGGGGCCGGATTGGAGACAGGTGCAGATGAACAATGTGCGCCGCTCCGGCCCACCCAGCATACAGGCGAACGAACCACGGTTACCAGTGGATATCCGGTCGGTGATTTCGCCTCCTTCCAGAACACGGATGGTTTCCTTGTTGCGTGGATCGGCTACCCAGACCGCGCCTTTTGCGTCCAAGCAAATGCCGTCCGGGAAACTCCCGTCTAGGTAGGCCCAGATCCGGCGGTTGCTCAAACCACCATCAGGTGCTCTGTCCCAGGCGGTGAGAATATTGCCCCGGGTCTCGCCCACAATTAGTGTTTGGCCATCTGGTGTGATTACGGATCCATTTGGAAACGCCAGATTAGTTGCTGCGACCGAGACTGTTCCATCCGGGTCGACACGGATCAAATTCGCAGCCCGAAATGTGTCGCCAGCATGGCTGTTAAATCCAAAGTTACCTACATAGGCCCTGCCATCACCATCTACCACCATATCGTTGCAGTGATAGTTGGCGAAATCCGATAAATTTGCGACTTCTGTCAGACCGTCAGGGTCCAGGCGCAGCAGGCGTCGGTCGGTCATAGAGACAACTAACAATTGGCCATTAGGGGTCCATCCAAGGCCAGAGGGCTGCCCTGGCACTTCGATGATATGTTCCCGGTTCCCGAGCAGATCCACCGCGATAACCTCATGAGCGTAAAAATCGGAAAACCACAGCCGGCCGTCGTGCCAACGGGGTCCCTCAGGGAATGTCAGACCGTCGAGAAGAACCACCGGTTGTTTATTTGGATCGTTTGTCATGAGTTTCATCCCTGTAGCGCGTTACGTGTAGGCTAGCCGAATTTCCCTGGTTCAGCCAAATAGGTGTCTTGGTTGTGCGATATGGGAACATTCTAACGTAACCAAAAACATATTCCGGTAAGTGCCGGACAAGGAATACCCGCAATATAAGATAATCAAGCAGATTGATTGGCAATCACCGTTAGAACAATTCCGCCAAGCGTTGTTTGCTCCGATGACCAATTCAACCGTTTTTATTGCCACACAAATATTTGCAATAAGGTTAATTGCAAATTCTTCTTTTTGCCCGCGTAATCCGCCATAACGTTTTACTGGACAACTGATCAATAACTGATGGGATGCGACAATGCGTTTTCAGGATCGAGTAGCAATGGTGGTGGGCGCCGGTCAAAGCCCTGGAGAGACCATGGGTAATGGAAGGGCCACGTCTCTATTGTTTGCCCGTGAGGGCGCCATGGTCGTAGCCGTGGACCGGGATTTGGTCTCTGCTGAGGAAACAGTCGCCATGATTCACGGTGAAGGTGGGCAGGCGATGGCGATCGAGGCCGACGTTAAGGACGAGGAGTCGTTAAAGGTCGCAGTCGACATATGTTTGCGTCAGCACAGCCGTGTCGACATTTTGCATAATAACGTGGGCATTTCCTTGGCCGGCGGAGATGCTGAAATTACGGATATCACGGTCGAGGCGTTCGATCATTGCGTAGCTGTCAACCTGCGTGGAATGGTGCTCGCCTGCAAACATGTCTTACCCAGCATGCGGGAAAAGGGCAAGGGCGTGATCACAAATATTTCCTCCCTCGCCGCTTGGTCCGCCTATCCTCTGGTGGCCTACAAGACTACGAAATCAGCCGTCATTGCGCTAACGGAACAGTTGGCTATTCAAAACGCCAAATTTGGTATACGTGCCAATGTCATTCTGCCGGGTCTGATGGATACACCCATGGCCGTGGACACTCGGGTTCGGGTTCTGAACAAAAGCCGTGAGGAAATCGCGGCGGACCGGGGCGCCAAGGTGCCTCTGGGCCGCAAGATGGGTACAGGCTGGGATGTGGCTAATGCCGCCTTGTTCTTGGCATCGGATGACGCCGGATTCATTACCGGCGCGGCCCTGCCCGTAGACGGCGGAACGTCGGTGTCGCTGGGCATATAAGACCAAGCCAATAACACCGAAAAAATATGGAGATTGAAATATTCTCGATAATTACAATTGAGATTAGTTAATCTCGCAATTTTATTGTGAATAAAAAGGGTCGTTCTCTACCTTCTTGCGTAGATAGTTAAACTATCTGGCTGATACTCTTGACACATATATATCGAATTGGCATATCGGAATTTAATGTCAAATTGAGGAGTTTTTTGCAGATGGATGTGCGGACGTTGTGCCTGGGCGTGTTGAGTCTGGGTGATGCATCGGGATATGAAATCAAGAAAAGGCTAGAAGATACCTTCAGCCATTTTTACGACGCCTCGTTCGGATCCATCTACCCGGCGTTAAATCGGCTGCAAAAGGACGGCCTCGTGCACTGCGAGACCGAGGCCCAGGCTAACCGTCCGGACAAGAAGGTCTACAACCTTACGGTAGACGGGCGACTAAAACTGGTGGCGGAGTTTAATAACATGCCGGGGCGGGATCGTGTTCGTTCGGAATTCTTGGTGGCGATGCTTTTTTCAGACCTTTTACCAGCGGGGCGGGTAGGCGAAATGATCGATAGGCGTATCGATGAACACCGTAAGTTTGTCTCCCAGCTGGAGAGCCGAGAAGTGCGGTCAACGCCAGCGCAACAATTTGTCGCGGGTTATGGGCGCGCCCTCTATGAGGCGGCTACAAATTATTTGCAAGAAAACAGATACCTGGTGGAAAGTGAGGCTTTGCTGGCGCAGGTCGACAGCGACCGCGTCGAGGTGGCCGATTGACCCGACCTAGGGGAATTCCATAATGAAAAAATCGGTCTTCATGGCCGTTATTATTGCCATTGTTGCAGCAGGCTGGGTGCTGAGC
>CAJWZI010000230.1 GCA_913049615.1 uncultured Alphaproteobacteria bacterium
GTTATAGTCGCCCCCTAGAACCATGATTTCATCATATTTGAGCATGTCTCTAGCATGGTCAATTAACCGATCCATCCAAGCCAATTTATAAAGAAATTTATCGCTGTCTGTAGGATTACCGTTTGGCAGATAGATTGAAGCCACACGAACTGTATCCACCATAGCGTCGATATAACGCGCTTGTTCGTCATTTACGTCGCCAGGCAGGCCGCACCTCACATCCTCAATAGGACGCTTCGACAGTATGGCGACACCGTTGTAGGTTTTTTGGCCGTGGGTGGCGATGTTGTAACCCAAATCTTCGATAGGCTGCATCGGAAAGGCCGCGTCAGTGACCTTAAGCTCTTGTAGCAACGCTACATCTGGCTGCGCGGCCTCCAACCATTCCAACAGACGTGGCAGTCGCGCCTTGATCGAATTCACATTCCAGGTAGCGATTTTCATTGGGCCAGGAAGGCGGTCTACTCAAATGGCAAATGAGGTGCCACAACCGCATGCCGAAGAGGCATTGGGATTTTCAATCTTGAAGGCCGCTGCCATCAAATCATCCACATAGTCGATTTGGGCTCCGCCCAGAAACTGCATGGATGTTTCGTCGATCAAGACCGTAACGTCACCTTCCTGAATTACCAGGTCGTCCTCGTTGACTTCCGTATCGAACCGAAATCCGTAACTGAAGCCCGAGCAGCCTCCGCCGTGCACTTCGATGCGCAGCTTAGCATCCTCACTTTCCTGTTCCTGCAAAAAGGAGATCCGCTTGATCGCATCACCTGTTAGCGTGACATTATTCATGAGTTGACCTTTTTACCAAGAAGTTAAGTAAATGTAGGATTACCGCCGTAAATGTCAATCTGTTCCATACGCCAGAAAATAACGCTAATTTGTCGGTCATGATCCCTGATGCCCGCCTCGCCCTATATGCCTCCGACCCGTTGAAGAGTCGAGGGCGATTATTTGATGAACCAGAAGCCAAGACACGCACGGCCTTTCAACGTGATCGTGACCGGATCATCCATTCCGCCGCTTTCCGTCGTCTGCAATACAAGACCCAGGTGTTTGTCTATCACGAGGGTGATCATTACCGCACGCGCCTAACCCATTCCCTAGAAGTTGCACAGATCGCCCGATCCATTTGCCGCGCCTTGAATTTGAATGAAGATCTGGCGGAAGCTCTGGCCCTGGCACACGATTTAGGACATACGCCATTCGGACATGCTGGCGAAGAAGTTTTGAACCGTCTAATGCAGCCCTACGGAGGCTTTGATCATAATGCCCAGGCATTGAGGGTGATCACCTTGCTGGAACACCGCTATGCAGATTTCCCCGGCCTGAATCTGACCTGGGAGACACTTGAAGGCACAGTGAAACACAACGGACCCGTTCTTAGCGATCCCTTGCCACTAGCGACGGCGGAATATATTGCAAGCCATGATTTGGAACTGCACACATACGCTGGGCCCGAGGCGCAGGTGGCCGCCTTGGCGGATGACATTGCCTATGACAATCACGATATTGATGACGGCTTGCGCGCCGAACTGTTTCCGTCGGAAGACCTGGCGCAAGTCCCCCTAGTAGGGCGGTTACTGTCAGAACTGCAGGACCGTTACAATCATCTCGATCGGGAAATACTGGCCCACGAGACCGTGCGGCGATTGATCGGGGCCATGGTGGACGACGTCATCGCCGAAAGCCGACAAAGACTAGACAACGTGGATGCGAGCCGGGTTGAAGACATCCGCGCTTTACCAGAAGCGGTGATCTGTATCTCAGATGGAATGAAGGAGGCTCAGGACGCCCTTAAACAGTTCCTGCTCAACCAGATGTACCGACATCCCAAGGTCAACAAAATGACTGATTCGGCACGGCGGGTTGTCAGTGATTTATTCGAACTGTATACGGCGGACCCGGAACATCTACCGGGCATGCGAGGTGACCGCGCGCCGGATTCAATACGCCGCGTCGCGGATTTCATCGCCGGCATGACTGACCGTTTCGCGCTAGAGGAACATCGTCGCCATTTTGGCGAACTGACCTGAGGACCAAATCTGTAATATGAACCCATACGCCTATATCCGCGAACAAGTAATCTTGGCCATCGGCGCACTGGCTGAAACAGGTGTAGTGCCCAACGATATGAATTTTTCTAATTTGACCGTCGAGGTGCCGCGCGATCCTACTCATGGCGATATGGCTACCAACGCAGCTTTAATCCTGAACAAACAGGCGAGAATGAAGCCACATGAAATCGCTAGTCCACTGGCCGCTCATTTAGCTGAATTAACCGAGGTGATGGCGGCAAACATTGCTGGACCCGGTTTTATCAACCTACGCCTTTCCGATGAATTCTGGCGCTCACAGCTCGCCGATGTGCTAGCGGCAGGGCCAGCGTATGGCAATTCAAACATCGCTAGCGGAGCTAAAATTAATGTGGAATACGTCTCCGCCAACCCCACAGGCCCCTTGCATATTGGGCATGTGCGGGGGGCTATCTATGGCGATGCCCTGGCTAATCTGTTAACCAAAGTAGGTTATGATGTTTGTAAGGAATATTACATTAACGATGCCGGCGTTCAGATAGACCTCCTGGCCCAATCGGTGCATCTGCGTTACCGCGAGGCGTTAGGTGAGGATGTGGGAGAGATGCCGGAAGGCATGTATCCCGGTGACTATCTTATTCCAGTCGGAATAGCGATCGTGGCACGGGATGGCGATAAATGGCGTGACCTGCCGGAAGACGAATGGCTGGATGTCTTCCGGCAATTCTCGGTAGAGGCGATGATGGACCTGGTGCGGGAGGATTTGAAAAGTCTTGGTATAGAGCAGGAGGTCTTCTTCTCCGAAGAAGAGTTACACAAAGATGGCGGCATTGAACGTGGCGTGGAGGCCCTCCGTCATAAAGGATTGATCTATACCGGCGTATTGGAGCCTCCAAAAGGCAAAACGCCCGACGATTGGGAGCCGCGACCGCAGACCCTCTTCAAATCCAGTGAATTCGGGGACGATGTTGACCGTCCCCTACAAAAATCCGATGGCACCTGGACCTATTTTGCCGCTGATGTGGCTTATCACCATGACAAACTGCAACGGGGCTTCTTAAATATGGTAGATGTCCTAGGTGCCGATCATGGCGGCTATGTTAAGCGTCTGAATGCGGTAGTAAAAGCACTTAGCGGCCACCAAGGCACCTTGGATGTGCGTCTGTGTCAGATGGTGCGTCTTTCGCGTGGCGGTAAAACAGTGGCTATGTCTAAACGGTCCGGCACATTTGTCACCTTGAAGGAGTTAGTGGACGAGGTAGGCAAAGATGTAGTCCGGTTCATGATGTTAACACGCAAGAACGATGCCCCTTTGGATTTTGATTTTGACACAGCCACCGAGCAATCCAAGGACAACCCCGTTTGGTATGTGCAATATGCGCACGCACGCATTTGTTCCGTGCTACGCCGAGCGAGGGATGCATTACCTACATTGTCAATCTCGCCAACGGATTTGACCGGTGTGGACTTCGGCCGTCTAACTGATTCGGCAGAATTAGACCTTATCAAGCAGTTGGCTAGCTGGCCGCGAGCAGTTGAGGTTGCCGCTCAAGCTCGTGAACCGCACAGAATATCCTTTTTTTTGAATAAGTTGGCATCAGATTTCCATGCTTTGTGGAACAAAGGTAACGCCGATCCTTCCTTGCGCTTTATCATAGAGGATGATCCTAGAGTGACACAGGCGCGACTGGCCCTCATCCAGGGCGTGGCGTTCGTACTGGTCTCAGGCCTGGCTATCATGGGTGTGAAACCGGTGGAGGTAATGTAAAGCCGTCGCCGAGCCGGTATTTTAAGGGAAGGAGCCCCATGTCTATTGCTGAACCGGACGCCAACCGTTCGGACGCCAAAGACGGGGAATCGCTTGCTGGCGGTCTGGCTAAATACGGGCGCAGGGGCGGCATTGCGGCGGCCCTAGGCATGTCGGGCCTCTTTGCCGTGGCCGCCTGGTTTGCTTTGCATCGATCCGACCTGGATGCGCCCACGACTGATACGGTGCCTCTAATAAAGGCCGACGCCGGTCCGGTTAAGGAAAAACCCAAGGATCCGGGTGGTCTTAAAATACCAAATCAAGACAAGTTAGTCTTTGAACGGATCACGCCAGAAACTAAACCCCCCATAAATGAAAAACTGGCTCCAGCCCCAGAAGAACCCATTGTGAAGTCTCCAGAA